>DAITPI010000126.1:0-10080 GCA_036833655.1 Anaerolineales bacterium
ACCTGCTTGACCATCACATCCTTTGCCTGGTTGGCCGCCATCACAATGTTCTTGTTGTTCGGAAGGATGATAATCCTATCGGTCGGCAGGTTTTCGAAGGAGTTCAAGATATCCTGCGTGGAGGGATTCATCGTCTGCCCGCCCTCCACGACGGCTGCCACACCCAGGCTCGCAAAGATGCGGCTCAACCCGGCGCCGGGGGAGACCGCCACCACGGCGATCTGCCCGGGCTCCACTTTGGTAAAGGGAACGCGGGCGGCTTTGTTCTTCTGGATATCGTCCATCTGCGCCAGCAGATTCTCCATCGCCACTTTTGTTATCGTGCCGATCTCCATGATGTAATCGATCGGCTCGTAACGCTTCTCCAGCGGCACATGGATGTGCATGCGATACATACCTTCGCCCTCGCCCACCTGGATGGATGTGCCCATCTCCTCCAGGCGCCGGTAGAACCGCTGCAGCTCAAAATCTCCTGAGGGCAGGAAATCCACCACCACCTCGTAATCCTGGCCCTCCTCCACCACTTCCATGGCATCTTGCATCTGCATGCTGGAAATTGGCTGGACGGTCATGAGGGGAGTCTCCAGCGACTCACCGTAGACGTGTCGCAGCATTCCTTCGAGGATAAAGTACAGGCCTTTCCCACCTGAATCGACCACACCGGCCTGTTTGAGGACCGGCAGCAACTCCGGGGTGTTAAGAACCGCCTGGTCAGCGGCTTTCACTGCGATCTCGAGGATTTCGATCGGGTCCTGCGTGGACTGCAGGGCAGCTTCCGTGGCAAGCGCGACTTCCTTGGCGACGGTCAGGATCGTCCCCTCCACCGGGCGGACCACGCCCTTATAGGCAGTGTCGCGGGCTTCGCCAAATGCCTTCGCCATTGCTGGACCATCCAGGATCTCGTGCCCGTGGACGCTGCGGGCAAATCCACGCCACAACTGGGAGAGGATCACGCCCGAGTTGCCACGCGCGCCCATGAGAGCGCCCTTCGAGACTGCCCCGGCCATGTCGCTCAGGTTGCGGTGACCGAGGTCTTTGATCTCGTTCCACGCTGATTGCATCGTCAGGACCATGTTTGTGCCGGTATCCCCGTCCGGCACCGGGAAGACGTTCAAGGCGTTGACCGTTTGCTGGTTCGTGCGCAGCCAGGTGAGACCTGCCTCCACGAGCCGCTTCAGGGATTGTCCATTGATGGGTTGCTTGCGGAGTTTTTCTACACGTGCGGTATCGACAGCCATGATTCTTCCTGCTCCTAGTCCGGATTGCTGACGCGTAGCCCCGCTACGTGGACATTCACTGTATTCACTCGCAAGCCCAGCGCCTTTTCCACGTGGAAACGGACCGTATTTGCAACGCTCTCCGCCACGGAATTGATGCGTGTGCCATATTCCACGATGATGTGGATCTCGATATCGATCTCTTCGCCGTTGTAACGAACGGTCACCCCGCGTGAAGGCTCACGAGTTATCGACTTGACAATGCCATCGGCAATGTTCTTTGGCGCCAGCCCCACCACGCCATAGGACTCGAGCGTGGCATAGTAGGCAATCGTCGCGATCGCGTTCGGTGAGATGTGGATCCCGCCCAATGATGTTGTTTCTTCGCCCATGTTTTCCTCTCGTATTCGTTATTGTACCGCTTGTGCCAAGCCTCGATCACGTTGACGTGCGCACGCAGGCGGCCGACAGAACCAGCACTCCTTGAGGAAGGTCCCGATGTATGGTAAAATGCCGTGCCTTCGAAAAGGGCAACCGGACAGCGCGGTGCTCGCACCGCAGGAATTATAGCAAGAAAGGATGCTGCTAGAAAATGGCTAAGTGCGCAAATTGTGGTAAATCCACCACCTTCGGTCACAATCGCTCGTTCTCCCAGCGCGCCACCAACCGCACGTTCAAACCGAACCTGCAGAAGACGCTGGTGATGGAAAAGGGTCGCGCCGTGCACAAAGTGTTGTGCGCAAAGTGCATCAAGACCCTGAGCAAGACCGCAGCCTGAGATTTTTCGATCACGAAGCGAGAATCACGACCCAATCCGGGTCGTGATTTTTGTTTTCTTCGCCCTGACATCGTGTTCGCAGGCTAGCAGAGAGACCCTGCGCCCGTCGCAGGGTCTTTATTCAGGAGAGGGCTACTCACCACCGCTGCTCGCAATGGCATCTCTTAATGCCTCGATGCCAGCCCGGGGTCCCCGGGAATGTTTGAAGATCGCGGTTGCTGCCACAAACGCGGTGGCGCCTGCTGCCTTCATTTTCGGTAGCGTCGCCGCATCGATGCCGCCATCCACCTCCAGCCAGGCAGAGGAACGCAGGGCATTCAGCTTCTTGCGGATCTCCGACACCTTGGCGATCGCCTCTGGCATGAAATGCTGCCCCGAGTAGCCCGGATGCACGCTCATCACCAGGATCAGGTCGGCTTCTGGCAACGCCGGCTGGATCGCGCCGACGGGCGTTTCCGGGTTCAGCACGGCGCCCGCTCTGCAGCCCAGCGACTTGATCTGCTTCAGCGTTGCGACGATATCCGGGCAGGTCTCCACATGCACGGTCATGCCGGTGGCGCCTGCTTTCGCAAACGCCTCGAGATAACGCTCGGGCTGCTCGATCATCAGGTGAACGTCCAGAGGCAGCTTTGTAATGCGCTTGCAGGTCTCGACGATGAACGGTCCCATCGTAATGTTGGGCACAAAATGCCCGTCCATCACATCCACGTGGATCCAGTCCGCGCCGGCGGCTTCCACGCTGGCAATCTCCTCGCCGAGCCGAGCAAAATCAGCCGAGAGAATGGAAGGGGCGAGGATGTAGTTGTTCATCAGCGGGGGTTGTACAGAAAGAAGATATAGATCCAGAACGGGATGAGTCCCCCTACCGCCATGAGCGCCAGCAAGCCAAGTGCCACCGAGGCCCAGTCCAGATCGGGAATGGACAAATCGGGAACCGGCAGCGTGAATTGCGGCTCCTGATGGACGACGGGCGCAGAAGGCGGAGGCGTCTGGTGCGGGACGTGCGTTGGCTGTGTCTCCGGTCGCTGGTAGGTGGAGGCAACTTCGGGGGTCAGGCTGAGCGCCGGGGAAGGCTCGACATCGCGCTGCGTGCCAAAGCGCAGGAGCACCCGTCCGAGCTGGTCTGCTGTGCGGTAGCGGGCGGAAGGCTCCTTCGAGAGGACTTTCAGCACGATCTGCTCGAGGGCAGAGGGGATCTCCGGCACGTATTCGCTCGGCGGGATCGGCGTCGCTTCCAGGTGCATACGCGCCAGCTCTTCGCTGGTGGGGGCATTGAAGGGAAGCGCCCCCGTTAACGCTTCGTACAGAACCACGCCCAGGGAGTACACATCCGAGGCGGGCGAGGGAGGCTCGCCGGTGGCTTGCTCGGGGGAGAAATATTGCGGCGAGCCCCAGACAACGTCGGCGCGCTCATCGGGCATGATCGTGGACAGGGCGCGGGCGATCCCAAAGTCCGTGACCTTGAGGCGCCCATCTGGTGTGACAATCATGTTATGCGGCTTGATATCGCAATGGACGAGTCCGGCGCGGTGGGCATACCCGATCCCGGCACACGCCTGCACCATCAGTGGGATGGCTTCGTCCACAGAAAAGCGCCCGCGCTGGCGCAGGAGGGTCTTCAAATCCTTGCCCGGAATGTGCTCCATCACGATGAAAATCAGGCCGTGGTCCAGGCCGAAATCGTGGACCGTGACAATGTTGGGATGCGAGAGGTTTGCCGCGGCGCGCGCTTCCTGGCGGAAGCGCTGCTGGAACCCGGCATCTTTGGAGTAATCCTCATGCAGGACCTTGATCGCCACCGAGCGCTCCAGCATCAGGTCGCGGGCGCGGTACACGTCCGACATACCGCCCGAGCCGAGGCGCTCGAGCAACTGGTAACGATTGTTGAGCAACATCCCTTCGTTCATCGCGAAAGATTATACCCCGGCCACAACTTATAGTACACTAGCCGGAATTCCAACTCATACAGGTGATGCTCATGTTCGAATTCTCGCAACTTTATCTGTTCCTGGCTGCCACACTGGCATTGTTGCTGGTCCCCGGTCCGGCGGTTCTGTACATCACCGCTCGCAGCGCCAACCAGGGACGGCTGGCCGGGCTGGTCTCGGTGCTGGCGATCGAGACGGCGAACTTCCTGCAGGCGGTTGCGGCAACGCTCGGACTCTCGGCGATCCTGCTTTCTTCGGCGCTGGCGTTCGACGTGGTCAAGTACCTCGGCGCCGCCTATCTGGTCTATCTGGGGCTGCGCAAGCTGCTCACCCGCGAGGAGGTGACCGTCGAGGGAGACGTCGAGCCGGAAAGCCTTTCGCGCATCTACTGGCAGGGATTTGCGATCAACCTGCTCAACCCGAAGACAGCCCTGTTCTTCTTCGCCTTCCTGCCGCAGTTTGTAAACCCGGAGCGAGGCAACGTCACGGCACAGACCCTGTTGCTGGGTGTGCTCTTCGTGGGCATGGCGATCATCACCGATAGCCTGTATGCGCTGCTAGCCAGCTCGCTGGCGGACAAATTGCGCGGCAACCGCCACTTCCAGAAGGGGCAGCGCTACTTTGCCGGGCTGATCTATGTGGGATTGGGAATCACCACCGCGTTGACGGGCGCAAAGAAGTAGCTTTCATTCATAGGTTCTGGAGAATTCTTTGCAGCAATGGAGCGAAGCATGGACAAGTTGAAGGTTTGCCTGGCAGGCGGAACCGGATGGGCGGGGTCGGCGCTTGCGCGTGGCATCGCAGAGTCGGAGGATATGGAGCTGGTCGCCGCGATCTCGCGCCGGTATGCCGGGAAGACGCTGGGCGAAGCCATTGGCGTGACGGGATTGGCCGCGCCGGTCTTTGGCACAGCGCAGGAGGCGTTGAGCACTCATCCAGATGTCTTTGTGGAATATACCAGGCCCGATGTAGCAAAATCGAACGTCTTAGCGGCGTTGAGGAGCGGTGCCCATGTCGTGATCGGCACGTCCGGGCTGAGCAATGAGGATTACGCGGAGATCGACCGGGCGGCGCAGGAAGCCGGGCGGGGAGTTCTGGCAGTCGGAAATTTCGCACTCACCGTTGTCCTGTTGCAGAAGTTCGCCGAGATGGCAGCACGATACATCCCACACTGGGAGATCATTGATTACGCGCATGCCGACAAACGGGATGCACCCAGTGGTACTGCCCGCGAGCTCGCCAACCGGCTTTCCAGGGTACAGGAATCAAAGCTCGACGTTCCACTGGAAGAAACAGAGGGCGTCCCGGAAACCCGCGGCGCACGCTTGCAGGGCACCCAGGTCCACTCGCTCCGGTTGCCGGGCTACACGATCTCTGTCGATGTGATCTTCGGTATGCCGGGACAGAAGCTGATCCTGAGACATGAATCCGGTGAGAGCGCCGAGCCCTACGTGAGCGGAGCGCTGCTTGCCATCCGTGAAGTATCGAACCTGGTAGGACTCCATCGCGGGCTCGACAGTGTCATGAAGTTCTAGATATTCAGACGAATAGCCAACAGCGCCCGCCGAGGCGGCGGCCGTGTGCGGCGTCTTTCCACCTTCATCTCTAGTATAATCCGCCGCATGAGTATCAAAAATGAGTTAAATGAATCGATGCGAGATGCGATGAAAAGCGGGGACGAGGTGCGCAAGCGCACCGTGCGGATGGCGCTGGCAGGCATCAAACAGGCGGAGATCGACAGGCGGACCGAGCTCGACGATGCCGCCGTGGTGAGCCTGCTCCAAAAGGAGGTCAAAAACCGCCGCGAATCTCTGGAGGAGGCGCGCAAAGCCAATCGCCTCGACCTGGTGGAAGCCAACGAAGCCGAGATCGACGTACTGCAAGCCTTCCTGCCGAAAGCCATGCCCGCCGAGGAGCTGCGCTCGCTGGTGCAGGCTGCCATCGCAGAGAGCGGCGCGACATCGCCCGCCGATATGGGGAAAGTAATGAAGACGGTCATGCCCCGGGTAGCGGGCCGCGCGCCCAACGACATGGTCAGCGCAACCGTACGGGAGCTGCTCCAGAAGTAATGATTTCATCATCGCTCGACCGAGGATCGTGGAGGCAGGGAAATCCGGCGAATGGGTTTCTCGTTGTTTCCATGCCTCCCTGGTTCGTTATGCGGATATAAGATGGGGAAATCTGCTGCGCGCGGTCGTCAGGTGCCAGCGCGCATTCGCATGTTTCAGCTCATCCTGCTCAGCGTGGTGAGCGTCATAACCTATGGTGCACTGGTGCTGCCGCAGCTATTATTGCCGGCGGCGGTGCCGCTCCAGCCAGGCGACGTCTCGCCCAGCGACTACCAGGCGCCCTACACCCACGAATACATCAGCGAGATTCGCAGCGAGGATGCACGCGACGCCGCCGAGAACGCGGTTGCGCCCGTGTACGCGCCTCCCGATCCTTCGATCGCCCGCGGGCAGATCGAGCGCCTGCGCGCCGCCCTGCAATATATTACGCTGGTGCGCGAGGATGAGAATTCCACGCCCGAACAAAAGGCTGCAGACATTGCCGCGCTGAAGGATGTGCAGCTCAAGCCGCAGACCATCGAAAATATCCTGGCGCTCCCGGCGCCGCGCTGGGAAACGATTGAACAGGAATCGTTGAGCGTGCTCGAGCAGGTGATGCGCCCCACGATTCGCGATCAGGAACTGGACTCCGCTCAACGGAGTGTCCCTTCGCTGGTGAGCCTCGCCCTCAACGAGGAACAGGCGCTGCTCGTCTCGGAGCTGGTGACCGCTTACGTGGTCCCGAACAGCGTTTACAGCGCCGAGCTCACCGAGTCTGCCAGGCAGGCTGCCCGCGACACCGTGGAACCGGTCATCCAGGAATACAAGGCGGGTGAGATCATCGTGTTGCGCGGGCAGATCCTCTCCCGTTCCGAGTTCGAAGCGCTGCAGGAGTTCGGGCTGATCGAAGAGACCAGTCCCTGGCAGGATTATGTGGGCACCGGAGCACTGGTCATTATGGCAGCGGGCTTTGTGCACCTGTATCTCTCACGACGGCGTTTGCCGTTCCTGTTCGAGGCGCGCAGCCTGCTGCTGGTTGGCCTGGTCTTCCTTGCCTTCGTCATCAGCGCGCGACTGATC
The DNA here is from genome assembly GCA_036833655.1 of Anaerolineales bacterium. Classification (GTDB taxonomy): domain Bacteria; phylum Chloroflexota; class Anaerolineae; order Anaerolineales; family Villigracilaceae; genus Defluviilinea. The sequence goes on from DAITPI010000126.1 coordinate 7,052, forward strand.
ATCCCCAACCGGACTGTCTTGCCCTACGCGTTTCCTCTGGCTGCTATGGGGCTGTTGCTTGCGACTCTCTTTGGCGTGGAGACGGGGATTGTGTTTTCCATCGTGCTCTCGATCCTGGTCCCGTATAACCTGCCCAATGCCCTCGACCTGGCGCCTTACTACCTTCTGTCGTCCCTGACCGGCGTGCTGGTGCTGGGCAACGCCCGGCGGGTGTGGACATTCTTCCGTGCCGGGATGGCGATCGCAGGGGCAGGGATCGCCATGCTGATCGCGTTCCGGTTCCCATTCGTGCAGATGGACGCGGTCGCCCTGCTGCAGCTTTCGGGCGCGGCGATCTTCAGCGGGCTGGCTGCCTCGAGCATCGCGCTGCTGCTGCAATACTTCCTTGCCCAGGCGCTCGGTCTGACCACCGCCCTGCAGTTGATCGAGATCTCCCGCCCCGACTTCCCCCTGCTGCAGTTCTTTTTACGGAATGCCCCGGGCACCTACCAGCATAGCCTTCAGGTGGCGAACCTTGCCGAACAGGCAGCCGAAGCGATCGGCGCCGATGCACTGCTGACGCGGGTCGGCGCCCTCTTTCACGATGTGGGCAAGGCAAACAACCCGATGTTCTTCGTCGAGAACCAGCCACAGGATCAGATCAACACACACGAGGATCTTTCCCCCGGCGAGGCGGCTGCCGCGATCATTGCGCATGTCAACGATGGCGTTGCCCTGGCGCGCAAGCACCGCCTGCCGCGCCGCATCGACGATTTCATCCTCGAGCATCACGGCACCATGATCACGCGCTACCAGTACAACCAGGCGCTGGAAGCCGCGGGCGGCGATGCTTCCCTGGTCGACAAGGAGCGCTTCCGCTACCCGGGCCCCAAGCCCGGCTCGCGCGAGACAGCCCTGCTGATGCTGGCAGACGGCGCCGAAGCGCGCGCCCGCGCCGAGCGTCCCGCCGATGAAGAGGCCATCCGCAACATCATCCGCTCGACCATTGAGGTCGCCCAGAAACAGGGTCAGCTGGATCGCACGCAGCTAACGCTACGCGACCTGGGCACGATCACAGATGTCTTTTTGAACGTCCTGCGCGGCTCGCACCACCCGCGCATTTCCTATCCGAAGGAAGCGCCTGCCACCCAGGATGTCGCGACCGTACCGAACAAACAATGATCCACATCGAGACTGAATTCCCGTTTGCCGAAGATTTGCTCGAACGCGCGGCACAGGCTGCACTGGAGCACGAGCCGCAGTCGCTCGAGTCGGAGCTTTCGATTATCCTGACGAACGACGCGCGCCTGCACGAGCTCAACCTGAATTACCTGGGAGTCAACGCGCCGACAGATGTGCTATCTTTCCCCGCCGCCGAGACAGACCCCGAGACGGGTGCGCGCTATATCGGCGACATCCTGATCTCCGTCCCCCGCGCCCAGGCACAGGCCGAGGCAGCCGGTCACCCGCTCGAAGCGGAAGTACAGCTCCTGGTCGTGCACGGCGTCCTGCACCTGCTCGGATACGATCACGCCGAGGCAGAAGAAAAAGCGCGCATGTGGCGAGCACAGGCAGAGATCCTGGAGAGACTTGGCCTGGGAGACATCCAGATCCGCGAGGAGTAGGTTCAGCCCTGCGAAGGTTGTCTTTGAGAAGCCATGCAGCATACGAGCAAACCTTTGCCAGGATTTTGCAGCGAGAAGAATCATGTCGATCAAAAGCTTCATCACATCCCGCATTCACGCCTTCGGACATGCTTTTCGAGGCTGGTGGCACGTGCTAAAAACTCAGCAAAATGCCTGGATCCATTCCCTGGTCGCCACGCTTGTCATTCTCCTCAGCGCCTGGCTGGGGATCCCGGCGCGCGATTGGGCGGTGATCGTGCTGACGATCGCGATGGTCTTTACCGCCGAGTTCATCAATACTGCTATCGAAGCTGTTGTGGATCTCGCCAGTCCTTTGCACCACCCCCTGGCAAAAGTCGGGAAGGATGTAGGTGCGGGCGCGGTCCTGGTCTCCGCGCTTGCCGCCGTGTTGGTGGGCTTGTTGATTCTAGGACCACCGCTGTGGGCGCGCATCGTCTCGCTATTCGGTCCAAACTAACCACTGCCGACTGATTGCAGTCTACTGATCACTGCCTAGACAGGAGATACCATGAGCTTATCTTTCCAATTTGGCACCGTTGGCTCCCCGCTCGCGACCCCCAAGAAGCCGGGCGGCTCGGTCGGCGCGATCGAATACAGCCGGTCGATCGGCTTGCAGACCCTCGAGCTGGGCTGGGTGCAATCGGTACGCGTCACCGAGGCGACCTGCGCGGCGATCAAAGCCCAGGCGAAGGAGCATCAGGTCTCGTTGAGCATCCATGCGCCCTACTTTATCAACCTTAATGCAACCGCAGAGGAGTGGACCAAATCCCGCAAACGCCTGATGGATGCGGCGATCTATGGCAACCTGGCGGGCGCCACCGACATTATCTTTCACCCGGGCTCATACTTCGGCAATGACCGCAAAGAGGTATTGAAGATCGCCATCCCACGTTTACAGGGCTGTGTAGAAGAGCTGCGTAAAGCTGGCAATCCCGCCCGGCTGCGCCCGGAGACGATGGGAAAGTCCGCGATGCTCGGCTCGCTGGAAGATACGCTCGAGATGAGCAAAGCCATCGAAGGCGTGGAGCCCTGCATTGACTTTGCCCACCTGCATGCCCGTCCCGGCGACGGGTCGATGAACACCTATGAAGAATGGTCTGCTCTGCTGAAAGCCTACCAGAAGGCGCTGGGGAAGAGAGCCCTGAAGCGCATGCATATCCACCTCTCGGGGATCGAGTACGGACCCAAGGGCGAGAGAAACCACCTCGAGCTGGCGAAGAGTGACCTGAAGCTGGAAGCTTTGTTCCAGGCGTTATGGGATCTTGGCTGTGGGGGCCGCATCCTGGGCGAAAGCCCGATCATGGAAGAGGATGCTCTTAATATGAAGCGAGCCTGGATGAAAGTGAGCGGGGAGCAGGAATAATCGCAATTAGCAGGAAGCAAAAGGAGTGCAGAGAACAGCCT
>DAITPI010000127.1:0-5628 GCA_036833655.1 Anaerolineales bacterium
CAAAGCGTTGGTTTTCTGATCAGGAAATTACACGCGCCTTCATCCAGTCATTGTTATCATGGAAATCTGCAACCGCGTTGCCGGGATGCACAAGCGCATCAAACAGCGGCCGGTCGGCGTCACCAAGCGTTTTGTCAAGAACAACAAGGGCATCTTCGAGATGTGCAAGTGTTCGCGGACCTATGATTGGCGCCGTGACGCCGGGCTGGTCTTTCGTCCATAACAGACTCATTTGCGCAGCGCTCAAGCCCCGTTCCGCAGCGATTGTGCTCACTTCACGGGCTACATCGATCCCGCGCTGCGTGATCCGTGCCTCGCTTAAGCTCCTGTCCCAGCGCTGGGCGCGCGAATCCTCGGGATAACTGCCTGTCTGCGGATACCGCCCTGCCAGGAGGCCAGCCGCCAGCGGAGAGTATGGAATGATGGCAAGGTCATATCTCTGACAGAGCGTAACGAGCTCATTTTCGATGCGACGATCCAATAAGTTGTACGGAGGTTGCTCACTCGTGTAAGAATGCAATCCATATTTCTCACTGATGGACAACGCCTCCATCACCATCCATGCGGGATGAGTGGAACAGCCAATGTAAAGGACTTTTCCGGCATGAATGAGATCGTCAAACGCCCGAAGTGTTTCCTCCTGTGAATGTGTCAGTGGCGGTCGATGAAGCTGATACAGGTCGATGCGATCGGTCCCCAGACGACGAAGCGAATCCTCGCATGCCCGGATGAGATGATAACGGGTTGCACCGGCTTCATTCGGCTGATCACCCATACGACCAGAAACCTTTGTAGCGAGTACAACCCGGTCTCGTAAGTTGTATTCTTTCAGAAATCTACCGATGATCTGCTCGCCCTGCCCATTGTGATATACATTCGCCGTATCAAAGAAATTGATACCGCCTTCCACTGCCCGGTGCATGATCTGAAAAGCATCGTCTTCTGAGGTCACTCCGCCAAAGTTCATGGTCCCCAGGCATAAGGGAGAAACAAGTAGTCCAGAACGTCCCAGTCTACGGTATTCCATGCTCTGCGTCCTTCCTTGAAAATGATCGAATACAGGATACCATTTTTTTCTTTCGTGCCGTAAGCCGTCTGCTCGCTCCACAGTCGAACGGATTGCGAGCAGGCAATGCAGGATGTTTGCCTCTTGACCAATTCCCCTCCCTGGCATAGAATTCCGCCCAATATGATTTCGGCATACTTCACCATGACCATGACTACTACCTCCCGGCTTTCCGTGAGGAATTTGTGCATGGAGTAACGTAACCAGAACACAGGTTAGACCAAAACACACAGCGCCTCACGGAAACGTGGGGCGTTTTTGGTTTCGTATTCACAGACCTGTCAGGTCTTAACCAAAAGGAGAGCGATTATGCCAGGCTCAAAACAAACACTCGTCATGAAATTCGGAGGTACCTCCGTTGGCTCAGTAGAGGCGCTGACCCGTGCCACTACCATCATCAAGGATGCACGGGAGAGCTATCCGCGCGTGATTGTCATTACCTCTGCGATGTCTGGCGTGACCGATCTCTTGCTCAAGTCCGCGACGCTCGCCGCGCAGGGAAACGTTGATTCGCTTCCTGAGACGGAATCCCTGCTGCGAGAGAAGCATTTCGCCGCAGCGGATGCACTCGTCGAAGACCCCAGCCTTTGCGAGCAAACAAAATTGCAGATCCATGCCCTGATCCTCTCCCTTGTGGACCTGTGCAGGGCAATCGCAGTACTCGGCGAAGCCAGCCCGCGAGCGATGGATGCGGTGGCGTCGCTGGGCGAGCGAATGAGCGTCCGGCTGTTGGGCGCGGTGGTGCAAAGCGCCGGGGTCCCGGTCAAGGTGATCGAGTCGACCGAGCTGATCGTCACCAATTCTCACTTTCAACATGCACATCCCGATTTCGAGGCGACGCTGGCAAAGACACGAGGCTGCCTCAATCCGCTCCTCGACCAAGGCGATGTTGTCATCACCACGGGCTTCATTGGGGCGACGCCCGATGGGGTCATCACCACGCTGGGACGCGGCGGCAGCGACTATTCTGCGGGTATCATCGGCTCGGTCCTGCCGGCGGACGACGTCTGGATCTGGACCGACGTCGATGGCGTCATGACCGCCGACCCGCGCCTGGTCCCCTCTGCCAGGACACTGCCCGAAATCAATTACAGTGAGATCGCCGAGCTGGCCTATTACGGGGCCAAGGTCCTGCATCCCAAGACGATCCGCCCGGTCGTGGATGCAGGCATCGGGCTGCGGATCTGCAACACGTTCAATCCTTCGCATCCGGGCACGCGGTTGATCGCGAACGGGCATGCCAATGGGAAATTGCTCCAGGGCGATCGGGTGATCAAAGCCGTGACCGCCATCCGCAAGCAGAAGCTGGTGACCATCGAAGGGCGTGGCATGCTGGGCGTGCCAGGCGTAGCTGCCCGGGCGTTCGGGGCGGTGGCATCCACTGGCACGAGTGTGCCACTGATCACACAGGCTTCCTCCGAACAATCCATCTGTTTCGCCATTCCGACCGAATCTGCGGACCAGGTGCTGGATGCTCTGCAACGAAATTTCGCCCCGGAGATCTCCGAGCGCGATATCGACCGTGTCTGGGCGACAGAGGATGTCTCGATCATCACGGTAGTGGGAATCGGGATGCGCCACATCCCGGGTGTGGCAGGTCGCATCTTTAGCCAGCTGGGCAATCAGGGTGTTAACGTCCTGGCAATTGCCCAGGGCTCCTCCGAGGTGTCGATCAGCCTGGTCGTGGATACGGCGGATACCGAGCGCGCCGTCAAAGCATTGCACGAGTTAATTGTTCAATAAGACGGTTTCAGGGAACGGCACCCTCATCAGGGTGATTTGCAAGCTGCCTGCCCCTACAACCGCACAAATTCAAGGAGAAATATTCATGTCATCCCAGATCCCTGTAGCAGTGCTCGGCGCGACCGGCTCAGTCGGGCAGCGGTTCATCTCTTTGCTGGACCGCCATCCATGGTTCAAGGTCGTAGCGCTGGCCGCCTCCGACCGTTCGGTAGGACAGAAATACTCCCAGGCGGCGCGCTGGGTCTTGAACGATCCCATGCCAGACTATGCGCGCGACATGGTGGTTGTCCCGGCGACGCCGGACTGTATCGAGGCAAAGATCGTCTTCTCTGCCTTGCATACGGAGATCGCCAATGAGGTAGAACCGCAGTTCGCGCAGGCAGGCGTGGCGGTCTGCTCGAACGCATCCTCCTACCGGCGCGGCGAGGATGTGCCGTTGCTTCTGCCTGAGATCAATGCCGATCACATCCAGCTGGTCAGGCAGCAGCGCGCCAATCGTGGCTGGAGCGGATGTATCGTCACCAATCCCAATTGCACCAGCACCGGATTGACAATCGCCCTCAAAGCCCTCGACGATGCCTTTGGTGTGAAGAAGGTCTTCGCCGTGTCCCTGCAGGCACTCTCCGGCGCGGGATATCCGGGCGTCCCGTCACTGGATATCATGGACAACATCATCCCGAACGTGGCAAATGGAGGCGAAGAAGAGAAAGTCGAGTGGGAGCCGCGCAAGATGCTCGGAAATCTCAATGGGAGCGGAATCGAGTTGGCGGACATCACGTTCAGCGTTCACACCAACCGGGTTGCGGTGATCGACGGTCACACCGTCTGCGCGAGCGTACAGCTGGAAAGTCCGGCGGAGCCCGAAGCGGCGATTCAGTTACTGCGCGAGTTCCGGGCTCACCCCGCCGCGCGAGAATTGCCATCGGCGCCGCGACCTGTGATCGAGGTCCGGGATGAGTCCGATCGTCCTCAGCCACGACTCGATCGTCTCGCCGGAAAAGGCATGACGACCGTCGTCGGGCGCGTGCGCCGCGATCCCATTCTGGATCTGAAATTCGTCGTCCTCTCGCACAACACGATCCGCGGCGCGGCAGGAGCGTCGATCTATAATGCAGAGCTGTTGGTGAACGAAGGGTTGCTCTGAAGTGCGGTGGTCTCGATATGCCAGAAGAGCACCGGCTATTCGACCACCGGTATTGACTTAAACAAAACCACTATGTTATAAACCGCCCCTAACAACCAAATACTCGCTCTTATCCAGAGAGGCTGAGGGACCGGCCCTGTGACGCCTCGGCAACCTGACCGCATGATCAAGGTGCCAACTCCGACAGTAGGATAGCAATATCCGATGAACTGGAAGATGAGAGGATGGTATCGTATGTACCTCTTCTTGTACTTTCAGAAGAGGTATTGTTTTTCCCTCATCCCCAGCCCTACCCCCATAGGGGGAAGGGGGTGCCCCTCTCCCTTCGAGAGAGGGGCCGGCGGTGAGGGCGAGACAGCTCTTCTGAGGGCGGGTAAATCAAACTCAAGGAGAGTCCTATGCTCACACGAGAACGACAATTTGGCTTCAGCACCCGCCAGCTGCACGCAGGCTACGACCCGGAGCCCACAACGGGCAGCCGCGCCGTGCCGCTCTACCAGACCACGGCGTACGATCTGCAGAGCACCGAACGCGCCGCGCGCCTGTTCGCGCTGCAGGAGGCGGGCAATATCTATACGCGCATCGGCAACCCGACCTCCAATGTGCTGGAAAAGCGGATCGCCGCCCTGGAGGGCGGCATTGCCGCCCTGGAGGTCAGCTCGGGTCACGCAGCGCAGGCCACGGCGATCTTTACCATCTGTGAGGCGGGCGACCATATTGTTTCCTCCTCGACGCTGTATGGAGGGACCGTCAGTCAATTCAAATATACGCTGCCGCGATTGGGAATTAACGTCACACTGGTGGACCCCGCGGATCCGGAGAACTTCCGCCGCGCCATCCAGCCGAATACAAAAATCCTGTACGGAGAGACAATTAGCAATCCGCTCGTGAATGTTTTCCCCTTCGAAGAAGTCGCTGAGATCGCCCGGGAATTTGGAATTCCCCTGGTGATCGACAACACCTGCGCGACGCCGTATCTGTGCCGGCCCTTCGAGTGGGGCGCGGATATCGTGACGCTCTCGACGACGAAGTTCATTGGCGGGCACGGGACATCGGTCGGCGGTGTGATCGTCGACAGCGGTAAGTTCAACTGGGCAGAGAGCGGCCGCTTCCCGAACTTTACCGAGCCGGACCCCTCGTATCACAACGTCATCTATGCCGAGGACTTTGGTCCGCTGGCGTTCATCTCCAAAGCCCGCGCCGGCATCCTGCGCGATCTCGGCGCCTGCCAGTCGCCGTTCAACTCGTGGATGTTCATTCAGGGAGTGGAGACGCTCTCCCTGCGCATGGAGAGGCATGTACGCAACGCGCAGGCGGTAGCGGAGTTCCTCGAAGATCATCCCAGAGTGACCTGGGTGACGTATCCGGGGCTGGAAAGCCATCCCGATCATGAGCGCGCAAAGAAGTATCTGCCGAAAGGTCCCGGCGCGATTATCGGCTTCGGCGTCAAGGGCGGACGGGAAGCAGGGGCGAAATTCATCGACAGCCTGAAGCTGTTCAGCCACGTATCCAACCTCGGCGATGCGCGCTCGCTGGCGATCCACCCTGGCAGCACCACGCACTCGCAGCTCTCGGAGGAGGAACAGCGCGCCGCCGGCGTCAGCCCGGACTTCATCCGCCTGTCGGTGGGGTTGGAGGATATCGAGGATATCCTCTGGGACCTGGATCAGGCGCT
>DAITPI010000127.1:5728-9933 GCA_036833655.1 Anaerolineales bacterium
ATGCCCGTAAAAATCCCCACGACCCTGCCTGCCCGCGCAACGCTGGAACTCGAAAACATCTTCATCATGGACGAAGAGCGCGCCATCCATCAGGATATCCGCCCCTTGCGCGTGGCAATCCTGAACCTGATGCCCACCAAGATCGCCACAGAGACCCAGCTGCTGCGCTTGCTTTCCAACTCGGCATTGCAGGTGGAAGTTACCCTGCTGCATACTGCTACGCATGAATCCAGGAACACCGATGCCGAGCATCTTCTTAACCACTACCTGACCTTTGACGACGTGCACAATGAGAAGTTCGACGGCTTGATCATCACCGGCGCGCCGGTCGAGCAGATGTCGTTTGAAGCAGTCGAATACTGGGATGAGCTGACCGACATCATGGACTGGGCGGAGGCCAATGTCGAGTCCACGTTCCACATTTGCTGGGGCGCGCAAGCGGGCCTCTACCACCGCTATGGAATTCCAAAATACGATCTGCCCCGCAAGATGTTCGGCGTCTTCGAGCATCGAGTGCTGGCGCGGACGGAAAGCCTGCTGCGCGGCTTCGACGACGTTTTTCTTGCCCCGCACTCCCGCCATACCGAGATCCGCCGCGCCGACGTGGAACAGGTCAGCGATCTGAACATCCTGGCGGAGTCGGACGAAGCCGGCCTGTATCTGCTCGGCACAAAGGACGGGCGCCACCTTTTTGCGACGGGCCACTCTGAGTACGATCCGCTCACACTCAAGAGCGAATACGACCGCGACGTAAACAAGGGGTTACCGATCAATGTACCGCGCAACTATTACCCGAACGATGATCCAGCCCAGCCCCCCACCGTCCGCTGGCGGAGTCATGCCAACCTGTTGTTCTCCAACTGGCTGAATTATTACGTGTACCAGGTCACGCCATATGATGTAAATCAGATTCCGCGATTGTAGGTCTCGCTTCAGGCGGGATAATCACCTCGCAGTCACGCCCAGGGCATGACCTACGACGACTTAACCCAGACAGTCATCTGCGATTGGCCGCGGTTTGCCCAGAGAAAGTAGGGAATGAATTTCAGAGGCGTACCTTCTATGGTCTTGCCGGTAATAACCACACATCCCCCGAGAAGATCAGGGACAAATTCATCGCGCAGGGACGAGGGATCGATCGTCGCAGCGAAAATATCGATACCGGGAAGATCTACGCTTTCCAGGCAATAGACGAGCGGTCCACGCGTAACCGCAACCTTGCCGGCGTGTCCTTTCACCTTTGGATGGGCGCGGCGCAGTTGGATAGGCATGTCGAAGTCACGATCGATGGTTTCGCCTTCAGCCGACCACAAGCGCGAGATCGTTTCGTATTCCGCCTGGCGAGGATCGTAACCGGAGGCGGTGCTTTGCTCGCGCCGGGAGCTTGCAGACCAGGAAGGTCTGCGCAGATGGAGCGAGAATTTCACCGGCGCCTCTGGCTTGACGTGGATCCGCACCTTTCCTTCCCATGGCATCCGCGACTCGATTTTGACTCGAACAGGCACGCCGAGATCGATGGTCGTTTCACTGCTCATATACTGGTGAATCCACAGGTCGTCGCCCTCGAAGGAGTAGATGAATTTACCCAGATCCGCGAACGTGCGTGAGAGATTGGACGGGCAGCACGGTACGATGTACCACGCCTGACGGGTCACGCCACCATGGACCTCGAGTGGATTGTTATAGAGATACGTATCGCCGTTCTGTCCCATGCCAACGTTCGTGGCATTATAGAGCTGCCACTCGAAGAGATCGGCGTAACGAGCACTTTTTGTAAGGAGCGCCATCTCCCAGTTCCATAAGAGACTCGCGATCGAGGCACAGGTCTCGGCGTAGGCATACTCGGGGTCGAGCTCATAGTCTCGGCCGAAGCCCTCCAGACCCGGGACGGCGCCAAGTCCACCCGTGATGTACATGCGCCGCGTCACCATCGATTCCCAGGCTTGTTCCAGCGTGGCCAAAAGGGCAGTCTCAGGTCGTTCACGCAACAGCATGGCAATCGCCGTCTCGAGATAGCCAAACCGGACGCTGTGTCCTACCGGCACAGACTGCCGGCGAACCGGGGCATGTTGCTGGGCATAGAGACCACGCAGGGAATTGATGTACCAGCGCTCCCGGCTGAACCGCGGCTTTGGAGCCAGGTTGCCTCCAGGCAAGCGGAAAGAGGCGTATTCGGGATGCTGCGCGATATAAGCCTTCCGCCGTTGCTCCACAGAGGCCTGCCGTTTTCTGTAGCTGGAAAATTGACGCCACAGATGCAAAGGAAAGAACGGGATGCGACCACGGCGCTCCACGAACTGGCGCGCTAACTCCAGGTAATCTTCTTTGCCGGTCACACGGTACAGGCGGACCAACGCAATCTCGATCTCCTCATGCCCGCAGGTCTTATCGTTCGAAGCATGCAGAAAATCCTGTACGAGCAAATCCGCGGCTTTGATGCAGATGTCCAGCAAATCCCTGCGGCCGGTGGCCTGGTAGTGCGAGACACCGGCTTCGATCAAATGCCCGTGACAGTACAGCTCGTGTTCCACCTGCAAATTGATCCAGCGCTGATCCGGGAAGAAGATCTGGTTATAGGTAAACAGATAACCATCGGGCATCTGAACGCGACCCAGGAGGGCAATGAACGAATCCATACGCGAGGCAAGGTCGGGGTCCGGCTCGAGGGCATAGATCCGTGAAGCGGCGTCCAGCCATTTGTAGGCATCCGAATCGGCGAAGAAATATCCCTCGCGGAATCCGTCTTTCTCCCCCGCGGCGATGCGGAAATTGTCGATGCAGCGCGTGGCTTCGAGCTGTTCCCATTGATGGAAAATCGCCTTCCCGGAATTGACCTCCAGGCGCGGCGACCAGAAGGGATCGCTAATTTTCACGTGGCGAGTGGTCAGTTCATCCATAGAAATCCTCCCATCCATTATAGGACATCCAGAGCGTGCAATGATTGTATAATAGCCGCAACCCATTCCCATCAATACAGCCTCAACAGGAGTCCGCCCATGGTTCGAACCGATATGTATGAAGGTTTGATGGCCGAGACGGTCACGCTCGCCGGCGCGAACGGCGACTGGATCAATGCCTTTTTCGCGCGCCCGCTGGGAGCAGGTCCCTTTCCCTGCATGGTGCTTGCTCATCACATGCCGGGCTGGGACCAGTGGTATCGCGAGGCGACACTGAAGTTGGCCCTTCACGGGTATGCCACGATCACACCGAACCTGTATTTTCGTGCAGGTCACGGCGCACCGGAAGACGTCGCGGCGAAGGTGCGCGGCGAGGGCGGCATCCCCGATGACCAGGCGGTTGGCGACCTGGCGGGCGCAATGGAGTATATGCGCCATCTGCCCTACGGAAATGGCAAGGTGGGGATCTTCGGCACGTGCTCGGGTGGCCGGCATGCCTATCTCACGGCGTGTCGCACCCGGGGCTTCGACGCGCTCGTAGATTGCTGGGGCGGCGGCGTGGTCATGTCCGCGCAGGATCTGGCGCCGAAGCGGCCAGTAGCGCCCATCGATTACACACGAGACCTCTCCTGCCCGGTGCTAGGACTCTTCGGCAACGAGGACAGCAGTCCCTCTCCGGAACAGGTGGACCAGCTGGAAAAGGAGCTGAAGAAGCAAGGCAAGAACTACGAATTCCACCGCTACGATGGCGCGGGTCATGGGTTCTTTTATTACCATCGTCCAAATTATCGCCAGGCGCAGGCCGTGGATGGTTGGGAGAAGGTGTTGGCGTTCCTGGGGAAGTATTTGAGCAATGCAGTTTGAGTAGGATGCACAGCCCGTGGTCGAAGGGCAAGTTATGAGGAAAGGCGCTTGATCGCGTAGCATTCAGTGCGATAAAAGGAGAGAATAATGTGCACGATGATCGTCGAGAAGGTGAAAATCGATGGCAGCGGCAAGGGGACGGAGGGCTGGTTCAAGCTCGAGCAGGCAAATGTATCTTTTGACCACCCGTTTGACGCCGCGCTCGAGCATGCGCTCAACATCGATTTTGTCAACGAAAGCCAGGGACTCTCGGCGCGCGTGGCGGTGGAGCTGAGCGAGCAGGCAGCCCGCGACCTGGTGAAGGCGATCCTGGCGGTTTTAGATCAGGCAGAAGCGGGCGGGCATCTCTGAAAAACTCCTTGTTTCAACCAAAGAGGTCATAATGAAACGTGTTTTGATTCTGGGTGGCGGTTTCGGCGGGGTGGCAACCGCCCGGCGACTCAA
>DAITPI010000128.1:0-9865 GCA_036833655.1 Anaerolineales bacterium
AAAATAGATGCCCATCGAATCGACAGGCCCACGCAGCGTCTGATAGACTGCAAACGGCTGGAGGCATTCGACATTGGCATCTACACCACCTGTTTCAATACGAGTCCCCACGCCTTCGATTTGAACCAGTTTTAGCCCGGTTTCCTCGCGTACCTCGCGCCGGAGTGCTGCGATCAGAGACTCAAACTCCTCCACTCGGCCACCGGGCAACTCGATGCGCGGTTCACCCTCGTACGGCTTCTTGCGCTCCTGGACAAGGATCTCTGCGCCTCTCCGCCCCTCGCGCTCAATGATCGCCCTGCTGTTACAGAACATAACAACCTCCGGGACAGTCCAGTTTGGATTTCGCAAGTATCCGCCTGAAAAACATCAAACAACTGCCTTCAGAACACGTCGTCACCCTTCATACGCCAGGCTATCTCTGACCGTCAGCCGGGAGGCATGTCTGGCAGGCAGCGCGCTGGCAATTGTGCCAATGACCAGAATACCGAGCAGCCAGGCAAAGATCCCGGTGGGATTATAGACAAAAGGCATGGGGCTTTGCCAGAACTGCATCCCAACGCCTGTCGTCAACACCGCCGTGATAGGGATCGAAAGAAGAATGCTGATGGTCCAGCTGATCAGCCCGATCACGAGCCCTTCTACGATCACGATGCTCTGAATATCCCAGCTGGAGGCGCCAATGGCGCGCATCACGCCGATCTCACGCGTCCGCTCCATCACATTGATACTCATGGTGCCCGTCAATCCCAGGGCGCCGACCACAGCGATCAGAATTGCCATGACCATTACGAAGTAGATAAAGATGTCGAAATTTGTTGCCGTGGCTTGAATTTGTTCCTGACCCAGCTGGGAAGCGCTTACTCGAATCCCCGATTCCGCATAGAGCGCCTGCAATTGATCGCTTACTCGCTGTTGTGTGCCAATATCATGCTGGCTGGTCTTCACACGCAGGAGATAAACCTGCTCCGGTTGATGCATCAACGTGCTGAGGTACTCATAATTGACGTAAATACCGAGATCGGCGACGAACGTGTAGATTCCGACGATTTGCCATTGCGCCTCTTTGCCCTCGATCTCGATCGTCAGCCAGTCGCCCACGTCCAGGTCAGGGAACGTCCGCACCAATTTGTCGCTGATCACCGCGGCGTTCTGGTCTCCGGGTTGCAGCCAGCGACCGTAACTGATGTTCGGATCGATCAGGGTGGATGTGGATGGCGGCGCGATAAAGCTGACCTGGGCGCCCGCTTCCTCTCTGTTACGAATGAGCGTCCCGGTTTGCGTCATCCAGCCTTCCACGCTTTCCACGCCTGCCACTTGCATCGCGAGCGGGGCTACTTTCTCGAAGCGGTACGGGCGGTCAAAGGCGATATCGACATCTGCCAGATAGTATCCTTTGAAATCATCGATCAGTTTATAGAACGTCGCCTGTAGATTATTCACCGCGATGAAGATGGCTCCTGCCAGCACGAGAGTGAAGAGAGTGAGCGAGAGGCGCGCCTTGCGGCGGAAGGCATTGCGCAGCGAAAGACGCATCGGGCGCGGGATGAGCAGGTTGCGCCTGCTCACAGACGATTTCCCCGGTTTGAAGCTTCCACCAATGCCATAGTCCGTCAGCGCCGCCCGGACAGTGACGCGCACGCTGTTATAGATCGGCAACAAAGCCGCGAGCGGCGGCACCACCAGGGCGACAATCACCTGCTGGATCAGGGTGGATGTGTAGCCCGGATAGGTCCCGAGATAAATACTCAGAAAGCTTGCCATGCCATTGCCGAGGAACTCGGCCGCTCGATTTGCCAGAGGGATGGCGATGATCAACGCGATCAAACCAAAGCCCAGGATCAACACAATATACATCCCAAAGATCTGCCAGGTCTCAGCGCCCGTTGCTTTCATAATACCGATCTGGCGCGTTTGCTGGGACATCAGCGCCGTAATGGTATTGACGATCAGGAAGCCGCTCAATATCACGATCAGCCAACCGAGGATTCGCATCACCAGGACCACAATCTGGGTGTAGGTGTAGGCAAAATGATGGCCAGGTTGAGAGACCTGGACATAGCCGATCGACGCCCCGGTCTCCTTAATGCGCTCTGCAACAGCCTGGGCAACCTGTGTGACATGCTCCTGATCGGTAGGGTTTTCAGCCACACTGACTTCGAGCGTGCCGTAATCGAGCGTGCCGCCAAGCCATTTTATCGTTTTGGGGGTGACATACGCATTGATCATGCGTGTCTGGCCATAGGGGAATCCTGCTGCTGCATGCAAATAACCGGCCAGGCGCAGCTTGCGCACTTTGCCGCCTCCGAGATCGATCAGGATCGTATCGCCCGGTTGATAGCCAAGCGAGGCAGCCGAGATGTCGATCAAGACTTCCTTGTCGCCCAGGGGGGCAATACGCGACTCCCCTCGCGCTGGCTGGAGTGTGTTTACCGTCAGGTGATACGGATTGTCGATGGCGGTAAATTGAATGATGATCTTCTTTCCGTCGGGCTGTATCACCTGTTTGACAAATACGGAGCGGCCTTCCACCGCATTCACGCCCGGCACTTCACGGGCAAGCTTGACACTTCGATCGTCCATCGGATATGCATAGATGAGCGCCTCGGACGGGCTGGCGGAAAGGAAATCTTCGTCCATACCCTGTATCATGTATAGGCTGAAGTTGTTGATGAACCCGACGCCGGCCGTGCCAACCATTATGATGAGAATGGTCAGGAACGTGCGACTCTTATTCCCCCAGAAATCCGCCCAGACTTTTTTCCAGCGACTGGTAATCATGCGACGCCTCGCCTTCCAAAATGATCTTGCCGGTGGCAGCCTCCGGCGATCCGATGATGGTAAAAGCTGCGGCCGCTGCACTCCCACGCAGCGCCAGATCTTTGTCTATTCATAAACCAGGGTATCCCTGACTGTCAGTCGTGAGGCGCCTCTGGCAGGCAATGCGCTGGAGACTAAAGTGAGTATGAGAGTAAAGATCAACCAGGCGAAGATGCCCGTGAGACCGTAGACGGGCTCCATCGGAGCGGAAAGAACAGCGACGCCAACGCCGTAACAGAGCACGCGGGTGATGGGAATGGCTAGCAGGATGCTGATGCCCCAACTGATCGAGCCGATCAGCATACCTTCGAAGATCACGATGCCCTGGATATCGCCATTGGAAGCACCGATCGCCCGCATCACTCCGATCTCGCGGGTACGCTCGAGCACATTGATACTCATGGTACCCATCAAGCCCAGCCCACCTACAATCGCGATCAAGATCGCCATGACCAGGAGGAAGTACACCAGTAGGTCCGTATTCGTTTTCTGGCTCTGATACCATTCCGTGCTCAATTCCGGTTTACCTGTCTGGATGCCGTGCGATTCATAGGCCGCTACGATCTGCTTGCTGACATTTTGTTGAAACGCCTCGTCGTGTTGTTCCGTCAAAATCCGCAGTGAGTAGACTTGTTCGGGTCGTCCCATCAGCCGGCTCAGATATTCGTAATTCACATAAAGCCAGGGTGTGCCCATATTTCCCGTGAACGTATAGGTTCCAACGACGCGCCATCTGGTATCCTCATCGCCGATATTGATGGTTAGCCAGTCGCCAACTTTGATATCCGGATAGATCTTCAAGAGGTGGTTGCCGATCACGATCGCGTTCTCATCGCCTTTCCGCAGCCAGCGTCCAGCGTTCATGACCGGATCGATCAAGGTCGAGTTCGACGGCGGCGCGATCAATTGAACCTGCGTGCCAACATCCTCCTTCTTCCGAATCAAGGTGCCAATGTAAAAAGTCCAGCCTTCGGCGCTGGTAACCCCGGGGACACTCCGGGCAATCGGCGCCACCACATCGTAGCGATAGTAACGGTTGAAGCCGACATTGATATCTGCCAGGAAATATCCCTGGGCATCCTGTATGTTCTTGTCAAGCGAAGCCCATAAGTTATAAACGCTGATAAAAATGGCGCCGGCCAGGACCAGTGTGAAGAGAGTTAAGATCAGGCGTGTCCTGCGCCGGAATACATTACGGATCGATAGACGTATTGGGCGGGGCAAAAACAACGCACTTTTAGGCACGGTGAGATGCTTCAGTCTGGTCTGGCTGCTGATCCCGTAATCACTGACCGCCTCGCGAACGGTGATTCTCACGCTATTATAGATTGGCAGAAGGGCCGCCAGCATCGGAATCGCCAGCGCCACGAGTGCCTGTTGGATGAGGGTATCCCGGTAGCCGGCATACGGCGCAGGCAGGAAATTGAAGTAAGCTGCAATTCCGCCTGCGACACTTCTCGCCGCAATGTTTGCCAGGGGGACTGCCAGTGCCAGCGCTACCAGTCCAAAGCTCAGGATCAACACCACGTACAAAAAGACCAGTTGCGAGGTGTCACCACCAATCGCCTTCATGATGCCGATCTGGCGCGTCTGTTGCGTCATCAGTGCAATGATGGTGTTAATGATTAGAAATGCGCTCAGGAATACGGTCAGGTAGCTCAGGATGCCGAGCACAAAAAAGGCACCTTTTGTGATTGCATAAGCGTAGTGGTGGCCAGGCTGGTAAACACTTACGAAGTAGACGTCCGCGCCCCCATGTTTGAGCCGGTCAGCGACTGCCTGTGCGATTCCTGTCACATATTCCTGGTCGGTTTGCTTTTCCGCCACGCTGACCATCAGGGTGTCGTAATATTTCGAACCACCCAGCCACTCCATTGTGCTGGGATCGACATAGGCATTTATCGTTCGTGTGAGGGCGAAGGGATTGCCTGTTACATCGTGAACATAACCCGCCAGCTTCAACTCGCGGCGTTTGCCACTATCCAGCTCCACCAGGATGGTATCGCCGGGCTTGTATCCCAGTGATGCAGCGGAGGCATCCGCCAATATTTCCTTTTCACCCAGCGCTGGCAGTCGTCGTTCTCCCGGAGCAGGGTCGAGCAGATTGACCGTCAGGCTGTTTGGGTCTTCAACAGAACTGAACTGAATAGACACGTTTTGGCCGTCCGGGCGCACGACCTGGGCGTACAACGTTGTTCGACCCTCCACACCATCGACACCGGGCACACTGCGTGCAAGCTTCACGGTATCGTCATCCATCGGATAGGCGTAAATCTGCGCCTCGGAGGGGCGGGCAGAAAGATAATCGCCATCCATGCTCTCGGTTAAGTACAGAGCCAGATTGCTGTTGAACCCCACGGCGAAGGCGCCGACCATGATCGTAAGGATGGTAAGAAAACTGCGCGTCTTGTTTCCCCACAGATCCGCCCAGACTTTCTTCCAGCGGCTGCTCACGAGGGCGCTCCTCGCAATGCGATGTTTTCCGCTTCATGCCTGTCCGCCATCTGATGCAGCGCTTCACGCGTGACCTCGGATTGCTTCAGCAGCTCATCGAGCTGGTCGTACCCGATACACAGGACCTCGACAGGTCCACTTTCGGAGGCGCGAACGGATGCCCGCCGTCTGCGCTCGTGGAAGAATGCCATTTCACCGAAGACTTTCCCCGGTCCCAGCTGCAGGGTGACCACATCGGATTGATTCTGGCGGGGCAGGATCACCTCTACCGTGCCCTTCGTCACAATGTAAAAGGAATCGGCGTTGGTGCCTTCCACGAGGATCATCGCGCCAGCCCCGTAGTTTTGTACCCTGGCAAGGCGCGTGGCTTGCAGCAGCAGCTCGCGCGGCATGCTCGGCATCGCTTGGGCAACATACTCGTTGACGATCTCACCATCGGCGATCAGGGCCGTACGGTCGGTGCGCTTCGCCAGTCCGCTGTCGTGGGTAACGATGATGATCGTCTTGCCCTGCATAACCAGGTTCCGGAAGAGCTGAAACACGCTATCCGCGGTCTTCGAGTCGAGGTTTCCGGTCGGCTCGTCCGCGATCACGATCGGCGGATCGTTGGAGAGAGCGCGGGCAATGGCGACGCGTTGTTGCTGTCCGCCCGAGAGGGCCGTCGGCAATTTATAGGCATGGTCAGCCAGCTCCACCAGGTCGAGCAGCTCAAGGGCGCGTTTCTCCCGCTGCCGCATCGGGTAGGTATGACAGAAATCCATGGGCAGCATGATGTTCTCGATGACGGAGATCGTCGGCAGCAGCTGGAAGAATTGAAAGACGATCCCCAGGTTCTTGCCGCGCCAGCGCGCCATCTTGTTTTCGCTCATTTCATGCACCGCCGTCCCGTTGACGTACACCTCCCCGGTCGTGGGACGGTCGATGCCGGTGATCATATTCAGCAGCGTGCTTTTTCCGCTGCCGGACTTTCCGATAATGCTGACAAATTCCGCAGGATTGATCTGCAGGTCGATGCTATTCAAAGCATGGTAGTCGCCAATGGCAGTCTTGTAGTACTTGTGGACATCCCGCAAATCGATGATGGCTTCGTTGCCATCGCCATTTCCGTTCGTTGGTTTGCCGAAGTGAGACATAAGGACCTCGCATTCTGGAGTCCAACGTCCCAAGACGTTGCGCTCGTCAGTCTTGATTCTCCAGTTGGACAGCAGCGGTCATCCCCCAGCGCATGGCAGGATGAGCTTCATTCAACAAGACCGTGACCTCATAGACCACATCGCCCTGGTTCTCAGTGTAGGTCTGCCCGATGGAAAGGATGGTGCCGCGGAACTCCTCGCCCGGAATCGCATCGAGCGTAACGGTCGCGCTTCCACCTTCCGATAACTGCACGACGTCGATCTCTGTCAGGTCCGTGGTCCGCACGAGCCAGCCGGAAAAGTCCGCCAGGGTAACGGCGGTCTGGCCGGGAGTGATGGAGTTGCCTGCCCTGGCCGGCAGGTCTGCCACCACGCCATCGAACGGGGCAACAACAGAGAATGCCGCCAACCCCGCCTGTGCAGCGCTCAGCCGCGCCTCCAGAACCGCCAGTTGCTCGACGTCGATACCATCTTTCAGCCGGTCGTAAGCTCGCTGAGCGGCATCCAGCCTGGCTTTCTTCAACGTGACATCATTCTCGGCCTTGACGATCCATTCTTGAGGCGCGGGACCCTTGATGTTCCTGACCTTCACCTCGTACACGATCCCTTTCGAGGTCTTGACCGGGACGCTGCGTTTCTGTGTTATGAGGAACTTGTCATAGGTCCGCACGTCGTCAAGGGTATCCACGGCATCTTCGTAGGCATCGTTGGCTTCCCGCAGATCGATCACAGCCTGCGCCAGATCGACGCCCGCGGAGTCCTTCAGATCGTTCAGTGCCTCTTGTGTTCGAACCAGCTCGAGTTGTGCCTGTGCAAAGTTTGTATCCGACTCATCACCCAGCCGGATCAGGGTTTGCCCCGCTTTGACGGACTCGCCCTCCTTGACGAAAACCTCACCGACAACGCCGCCGGCAGTGAAAGCAATCTCACCGTACCGGATGGGTTCCAGCCGGCCCTCGCTGATGATTGCGGTGTCGTCCACCGGGGAGGGTATGGCTTCCGGGGTTGTTGTGCCGGGTGCGCCCGCTGAGCACGCCGCCAGCAGCAGGCCTGCAAAAACCGTGTGCAACATTGTCCTTGTGTTCATTGCTGGAACCATTCCTTTCGTTGAGCTGGCTATAGCAGAGTGTGGAAGGCTGCGGCTTTGCAGGCAACCGCCTCAGAACCAAACCGGGCACACGTGGAGTGGTATATACTTACTTTACTGAAAGCCGCCGCACAATTCATCTACCGAATGGTAGATTCGACGTTTGCCGGGTCTTCTTCCTTACAGCGCGTATCCATTCGATAACAGCCTGGAGGGCGCTCCGCCGCCTGTCTTATAATCGATCCTGTGACAACGATCCCTGCCGAACTGGAACGGAAGCTCCTTGAGCGCCTGGAAAACAATGATAACCGGAACGACATCCTGCTCGAGCTGTGCGAATCCGGAGACCTGGACTGGAAGGAGGCAGCGGCCCTGCTTGATTCTATCCTGACCCGGCATACTGTGGATATCACTTTCAGACAGAGTCCGCTTCTGGTGGCTCTCGCCCTGGTATTCTTTTTCGGCGGTGTCGGGCTGATCGCCTACATGACGTACGACCTGGTCTCCGTCTACCGTACGCTCGACGCGCTGCCCGGCCAGAGGTCAGGCAGCGAACCGTTTGGGGGACTGCTTGTTTATCTTTCCATCGTGGGAACCCAGTATTTTGGCATGGTGTTGCTGGCGATCGCAATGATCGTCGGCAGCCTGAAAGGTATGGAAGACGTATGGGCGGCGATCTTTGCCAGGCTGGAGCGTTCCCGGAATGACTCGTAGCGAAGAGCAGCCTTGCGTCCAACTGTTTTCCATCTTCGTTGCTGCGCTTCAAGCGAGGCCCAGGGCTTTTGCGCGCATCGCAGCCTCGGTACGATTGCGGACGCCCAGCTTGCCGCACAGGTGATGGATGTGCGTCTTGGCGGTCCCCGGGCTGATGAACAACCGGGCGGCAATTTCGCGGTTCGATAAGCCGCCGGTGACGAGCCGTAACACCTCGAGCTCGCGTTCCGAGAGCGGCTCGGGCATCTCGTCCGGGCTGGTGGCAGCCACCGGCGGGATTACACGGCTGAACTCCGCCAGGACCTTCGCGGCGACGGCAGGGTCCAGGATCGACTCTCCCTTGTTGGTTACACGAATTGCCTGCGCGAGCTCTGTAGAGCCCACATCTTTGAGGATGTAGCCCACAGCGCCGGCTCGAATGACGTCGAAAACGGTCTCCTGATCGTCGAACGTGGTCAGAGCGATCACACGACAACCTGCCAGAGACTGCGCCAGGCGGCGCGTCGCACCGATGCCGTTCAGTACCGGCATCTGGACATCCATCAGGATGATGTCCGGGTGGAGCTCCAGCGCAAGTTCGACCGCCTCAAAGCCATTGCCAGCCTCCCCGACCACCTCAATATCATGATGGACCGACAGGAGAGTTGCCAGCCCCTCCCGAAAGAGAGGTTGATCGTCCACGATGAGCACACGGATGCTCATTCCCCCTCCCGTTCGGTCAGCGGCGCGGTCAGCTCGAGGCAGAATCCCTGCCCGGGTTGTGTTTCTAGCCGAACCTCGCCGCCCAGCAGATGGAGGCGCTCACGGATCCCGATCAGGCCAAATCCGCCGCTGACGTCCGCGGCCCCGCGTCCATCGTCCCGGATGGTGAGGCAGAGCAGAGCCGGATGGCTGAAGTCTAGCTTGACCTCCACGCGCGAAGCGCTGGCATGCTTGCGTACATTGGTGAGCGCCTCCTGCGCGGCGCGATAAAAAGCCAGCGCCGTCTTTTCGTCCACCGTGCGTGCCTCGCCGAGCACCCGTAGCTCGGCGGCGATCCCTGTGGTCCGGGTTTCCTCGAGGAGGGCAGCGATCACGTCGGGCAGGGAACGATTCTCGACAGGTGAGACCCGCAGCGCGGAGACCGATTCGCGCACCCCTGCAAGTCCCTTCTTCACGAACTCATGGGCTTTCTCCAGGCTATCCCGCGCCCGCGCGGGATCCGAAGCGATAAGAAGCTTGGCGGCCTCGATCTGCACATTGACAATGGTCAGATAATGTCCCAGGTTGTCGTGGATCTCGTGCGCCAGCCGGTTGCGCTCCTGCATGGTAGCGAGCTCCTCTACCTGCGAGGCATACTCGGCCAGCTTCCGGTTGGCTGCTTCCAGCTGGTAGGCGAGCTCTTCCGCTTTCTCACGTGCTCGTTGCTCGTTCAACCGGAACTCCGTGACCATGCCGACAAACAGGATCGCCGTGGAAACGATGAAGGCGTTGATCAGGGCGACCCGCCAGGTGGAATAATGCAGGATCGGAAAGACAATTGCGAGAAGCAATCCAAAAAACACCCACCAGCGCGAACGCGGCGACAATCGCTCTACGGCGATGCTCGCCAACGGAAGGCCGATCAGCCAGCTGCCGCTGGGACCCAACGTCCAGCCAATCCCCAGTACCATCGCGA
>DAITPI010000129.1:0-9771 GCA_036833655.1 Anaerolineales bacterium
TGTAGTAGGGCGAAGAGTTGCGCGGCAAAGTCCGGATCGGCTTTCATCTTTTCGGCGAGGGCGTCGGTAATCGGTGTTCGATAGCCTTCCGGATTCTCCTCAAAACGACGGGCGTTTTTAGCGTCCGCGGGATCGGCATTCAGCCGCCCCAGGACAAGCTCGCACAACCTGGACGCGGCAAACGCGGCTGCCTGACCCGCCTCCTTGAGCAGAGTCACGCCCTTGTCGACGGCATATTTGCCGAGCACATCTACGACCAGTACGGTTAAAGGGTCTATGGTCATGAGTCATCTCCTTCGTGTGTGAGTCCGGTTTACTTCATAAACGCAGGATCGGAGGGATTTCCGGCGGGGAGATGAAAAAGCCCCTGGCTCGATGCCAGGGGCTAGACTTGCGGTCGAAATTTCCCGATCTAGCCTTGTCTCACCAGGATCACCTTTTCACTCTCGTTGGTCGGATTTGGTTGGCGCAAGTTGCCCAGTACTGCCTCAGCGCTACCCATATCAAGGTTTGTTGCTAGAAGCCCTGGCTGGCTATGATTTGCAGCCAGGATTCCACTGATGATCGGTGTAGCAAACGATGTGCCTGCCCACCATGCCCAACCCGTCGAATTTGGCTTGTATCGGATGCGCTTCAGGCTGATCGAAGCCGGATCCGCCGGGATATGACCGGGTTGCTGCTTCTTTGCGATCGGGAACAAGAGTCCCACGCAGCCCGGAGGTTCCTGATAGTCAGGAAACTCGCCTATGTAGACACCCAGGACGCCCTGACCAGCTCCGGGTTCTCCACCGAGAGTTATGTAGCTACCTTTGGGAGGCTCATCTGACAGATTGGAATAGGAAGCCGCCAGATACTGGCTGGTAGACAAACCCGAGCGCTTCGGTAAGGCACCGACCCCAAACACTGTGTCAAAGGCGGCTGGATAGCGAGCATCCGGTCGGATAAGGTTGTTGTTCTTGTCATAATGTGCATCATTGCCGGCAGCCGCAACAACCACTGTGTTTTCTCGCTTCGCAAGCAAATCAAATACTTCTCTCGTCGAGATGGTCATTTGGTCGAGGAGAACGGGATCGCGAAAATCGATCGGGAACGCTGGATCAAATTCCCAATCAAAGCCGCCGCCCTTCTTGACGGGCATACCCAGCATAAGGCTACAGTTGACAATCAGGGGATGGCCCTGCATGTCAGGATTTTGAAGTATGCGCAGCAAACCTCGTGCAATTGTTTCGAGGGAGCCAACGCCATAAGGATTGAGCACTTCATAGAGATGCAGCATTGCCCTGGGCGCAATCGTATGAATGATCCCGGCAATAAACAGACCATGATCACGCATCAAATAGCGGTGGCCAAACAGGTCATAATCATGAGTCTGGTCCAGATCAGCAGCGGAGGCAGGATAAACGGTCAACGGACTCTGAGGCCCCAAAAGGCTTTCGATCAAGCTGTGTTGCCAACGCCACTCCTCATAGGCTGCGTCGCGCGCATGCTGGGTAGGCGCCGTGTCGAGAATAGCTACATGAACGCCTTTGCCCTGCGCTTTTGCAGAGGACAATGGAGCCAGTGCTCCTTTTTGGTCCTGGAATTGAAATTGCCACTCTTCTGGAAGCCGCGGATCCGCTTCCGTGGGCCAGCCACCCGGACCACCGGTGCCGGATTGAGCCGGAGCACCACCGGCCAGCCAGTTAGGTGATGCTACGCGGAGATTTATGTCTCCCTGGATATTGAGCGGGTTTTCTCTTAGTTGCCGATTCAACTGATTACTTAGTTGAACGAGTTCCCGGTCATCCTTTCTATCGACGGTCAATTCCGCCACAATCAGGGAAAAGGCAAATTCCCTGTCGGTTCTCCGGGGGAAGGTAATAATGGAGGCAGGCTGGAGCGGCTTAATCCTCTTCTGCCATTCCGCGCCACCTTTTTCCTTGGAGAAAAAGTCCGTAGTTGCTTTCAACAAAGCCTCGGAATTAATGGTTTCTGGATGTTCTACGTGCAGAAGAAGCTGACCTGGCAAAAAGTACTTTACCGGGCGTCGTGCATCATTCCGGTTAGGAACTTTGTCCTGAGATCGGTCAACGCTTTTGTTCATTCTATACTCCCTTCGCTGTGGTTCAGTCCGCTTGCTCACCTGGAGAGTGGGCGGGCATCACCGATCAATTGAAATGCACCCCAGAAGGCGGGGTGAAGCTCCCGATTTCGATTCAAAATTTCCCGCTGGGCTCCACGCAACGCAACAGCTTTGGAGGCACCAGCCCGCAAAGCCTTGTACATCTGCTCCATAAATTGCGTTGTCGTATCATCCACCACTGGCCACAGACTGACCATAAGTGCGCTGGCGCCTGCATACAGGAAGCCGCGGCCCAACCCGATCAATTCATCACCTGGTGCAATATTTGCCCGCCCTGTTTCACAACCACTCAGGGTAACCAGTTCATAACTCAGGTTCTCCTGCAACAGATCATCCGTATACAACTGACCGTCGGCAAGCTGGAGATAGGAAAGGTCCGGTTGGTCTAAGCGGTGCTGGCCGTGAGCTGCAATGTGAAGGATTTGGGATGGTGTTGCCTGCAAATTAGTACGGGTTGCCGCATCATCAACGTATAGGGCACCGTTGAACAGTTGCTGTACCATCTGTGCCTCAACCAGAGTATGTGGCAATCGACCATTCCATGAATGCGCCAGGACTAATGCTCCCGGACTCCTCCGCAGAGGTGGACGAGTGACAAGTCCAGCTGATGGCAGAACCACAACCTCATAGTTCTCAATCAAATAGGCCGCGCCATCGTAGAGAAGATGAAATGGAAGATAATGCAGCAGTCCGTAAGGCACGATGATCAGACGCCGTACAGTATGCTCTCTGAGTCCCAACGGCTCCATCAGCAAGCCGTTCAATCGTCGTAGAATTCGTTGAGACAAATGGGTTAGGCTGCTGCTGGCTGACATCTGTGAACCCATCTGGAGAGCGGCAGCGATATTAGATTGCAGCTGACCAAGCAGTTGATTCAGCGTATCCAGCGTTATCGACAAACGATAGGATCGGATCGTAGCTTGATCAAGCAAGAAGACCCAAAGATACGTGCCATCATTATAGAACTCGATCAGTAAATCATCGCTGGTCAGGGTATGCTGAATATCGGTCAGCGATGGCGTGCGGAACAGGTTGCCTTGCTGTTCGCTCGTGCGCTGCAGATAAATCTGTTCCGTAATCGCACGCATCTTCCGCTCGCGAAGTGCGACTTCTGCGCGCGCCTGCCCTGACGAAATCACGCTTGGATGGTCATCGCTTCTTGGCTGGTCATTGGCCAGTCGGTAGAACCATTGGTGTTCATCCCGAAGCCGCGTTAATTCCTCAATGAGTGAACGCGTACGAGGATCTTCCTGCGCCCAGTGCAAGTCATCCTGGTTCGCCAGGTGACTCAACCACACCTGGGATTTGGCGCGCTCAAGGGCTTCAAACGCCAGCGCGGGCCTGTTTGAGCGCAGG
Organism: Anaerolineales bacterium; assembly: GCA_036833655.1. Taxonomy (GTDB): domain Bacteria; phylum Chloroflexota; class Anaerolineae; order Anaerolineales; family Villigracilaceae; genus Defluviilinea. The sequence goes on from DAITPI010000129.1 coordinate 3,479, forward strand.
TGGAGTGCAATTAAGGAGCGTAAAGCTTCACCCTTGTCTTCCAGGAATCCAGGTCGCAGCGTTATCGAAAGTCCACTCTGTACGCGTTCAACCGTAGCTGCAGCCGCCTGATAATGACGCATCGCACGGAGGATCGCTCCCTGCGCCTCCATGATTTGGCCGAGCAGGACATGGCTCGAATACCGCAAAGATGGGATAGCATCAAATTGAGCGACGCGCAGCGCTCGTGTTCCAGCGTTAGCTGCAGCATCAAATTCTTTGATGGCAAACAGCGCTTGGCCCTGTAGCAAGTCGGCGTTCGCCAGACTGACTCGCTGTCCACTGGATTCAAAACCCGCTGCTGCCGCCAGGGCCTCCTCATAGGCAGTCGCGGTATCCCCCCGCTTGAGCGCGATCTTGCCCTGCCACAGATGGGTTGTTACGACCCATTGTGTTGCGCCTTGAGAAGCAAAGATCCGCCTTGCTTCCTCGAGTGCCGCTTCTGCCGCAGTGAAGTTGGATAATTGCGCCTCTGCCGCCGCCAGATGAAGAAGGGTTCGAGCAAGCGCGTAGTTGTTCTCAACTTGATAATCTGCAATTACCTGGCTGGCAAGATCGCGCGCTTCCGCATGACGGTTTAGGTGTAAGTAGCACTCGACCATGTCACACTTGGCCCACATCGCCTCTTCGGGGAATTTATGGGAGGTGTCTGTTAATACCTGGTGAAGCAGCTTAAGGGCACGACGATAGTGACCCTGCGCCTGTGCGATATAACCGATATTGATGTTAAGGATGGCGATATTCCCCGTCTCCTGCGCCTCCACCATATAGGGTCGAGCGCGCTCATAGTAATTTAGCGCCTGACGAAAATCGCCTAATGCATCATAGCCAAAACCGATATTTACATATAACTGGCCAAAATATTTCTTGCCTGAAATACCAAGTCCATCAGCAATATCTAGGGCAGACTGGAATAGCTGCAACGCCTCCGGATACTGCCCGAGGTAATTGTGCACAAACCCCATTTGGAGATTAAGACGCAGCAATTTTTCATCTTCACCATGAGATATAAAGATCTCGCGAGCAAGTTCAGCGTCCGCTCTGGCTTCTGCCACACGGTTCAATTTCATTCCAAGTGCAAGACGACCAATACGCGTCCTTGCCCATCCCACCCGATCGCCCCCCGTCTGAAACATATTGCCTGCCTCGCCCAGCGCATTCCAAGCTGCCTCCGTCTGATTAAGAAAGTTGAGCGCATCGCCTCGAGCCATCAACCCCAGCGCGATTTGCCCGAGATCATTTCGAGCTCGACCAATCGCGATGATCCATTCGGCAAACGCTAACGAATAGTTTGGATCGATGTGCCAGTGCCGATCGGCCTCTTGCTTGAGGCGTTCTACCACTTCGGTTGCCAGATGGTCAGGTAGAGGCATTGACAGCGTCTCTGGTCGAACAATGTCCTTTACGTATTCCTCTACCCGGGCGTTGAATTCCATCAAGACTCTCCCCGTTCAATTAAGCAGGGACCTCAAAATTCGATATCACGATAACGGAACCATTATTCGGGATAATCCGTAGCTCAAGCTGACCTGGCATAACCCCCTCACATCGAAATGCCCCTAGATCATCTACTATACTGGACATTTTCAGCTGATTATCTTTTCTCAGATCAACTAATGCTCCTGTCCACTGATCCTGGTTATCTGCAGCGACCTGTCCAAGAACATCCGTCCTCCCCTCAGTAATCGGCTTTATATCTAGCACAATCACGACGCCTTCTGCGGCAAACGTTAACGGCCCTCTAGCCTCGCCCCGCAGCGCCATCGCCGGCGCGAAGGCGGGATCGCCAGGACCTAGTAACCGTGCAATGAGTACTTGTGCTTTTTCGAGTAGGCTACCCTCTGCCGCCGGTTCGAGATCGCTCAAAAATCCCTGTAGCTCGGCGACTTCGCGCGTGCAGTGGGGGCACTCGCGCACGTGCTGCGCAACAACCAGCATACGCGGGGCCGGCAACATGCGGAGATGATACTCCCCTAATTCCATGGAGGGCGGACAGTTAACGCGGTAAAGCCGGCCGGCGAGGCGCTCCTGGAAACGCCCCAGATCCGCTGCTCGTTCACTACAATAGGCGCAGCCCTGCAAGTGTGCTATCGTCCCCTGGTCCGCTACGCTGTCCAGGTATGCCAACAACTGCCTGTCGTCGAGCTCCGGAGGGAATGCACACTTCTGGGTCAATTTCTCATCTCCTCGGCTGCTCCCTGCCTATGTCCGGTATCGAACGAATTGAGCAGGCTGCGGGCAGACCATACAACAGTAGTGGATTTCATAGACATCCTGTTACCTACTCACAATGAACGAGGGATGCGCCGATTTTCCATCATTTCATCCGAGGAATTTGCGGAATTCCGGATCGCGACGGAGACGGGCGATGACGTTCTGCTTGACGCGGTAGATCTCATCGATGTCGGTGAATAGCTTCGAATAATGATCGAAAAGCTCCTGCGGTTTCAGCGCCAGGACAAACGAACCCTGGATGACTGCCCGCTCCTTCTCATCCTGCAGGCGGGAATCGAGCAGGCCCCAGAGAGCCTGCTGCTCGGACCGGTCCATAGCCTGCTGTTCCGGAGACGGTTCCGGAGAGCCCTCGTCAGATACATCCTCCAGGTCCGTAAAGCGGTCTTCCTCAATTAAACGACTGTAATCCATGATTACGCTGTGAACGCACAGTTTGAGGTAGCGCAATAAGGCGCCGATATCGGAGAAGCCCCCAAACTTTTCAGAGGTCAGGCTGACGGCAATTTTCGCAAAGGCCCCGTTGACGAAGTACTGGACATCCTCCCCGCTGGTCTCGAACCGCGAATGCTGCCGCACCCACCCGGCAACCAGCGCCTGGTACTGGAGACAGATCCGTTCCCAGGCAGGCTGATCCCGTTCCCGGATCGCTCGCCGGAACAGCTCGAAGCAATAGCTGGGATCATAACTTTGATGCCGGAAGTAGAGCTCGGTTTGATGGGCGCACCAATCAGCCAGATCACCCAGTCCCATTTGCTGCGGTTTGATTTCAGAAGACATGTATGCCCTCAGCCATCGATGGTTGGGCGGGATTGCCCCGCGGAGTTGAATATGAAGCTTAACCCATATCCTGGGTTGGGGATGCGTCTAGACCTGGCTACACGGAGGCCGGAGACCAAATAATGCAAAACTCTGGCAAATCTCCAATACCCTTTTCGCTGGAGGTTTGCCGCAGGCAACCACCCCCTGGATGGGATCATTCTCTGATTCATTCAATGTTTTGAAAGGCTAACCTCATTATAGGGTTCTGATGCAAAAAGTCAACTATGAGCGATTGCTTGTCCGCGACTCGCCCCGGGTCTCACGGGTACTAAGCTCCTTTGCAAATGTGTGCGAACACGCCTGAATCCAGATTTGTGAAGGTTGGTATCAATTCGTGGACCCATTTTTGACTTTGAGCAATTCCTGATTCCGTGTCAGGCGGAACGCGGGTTCGCTGCAATGGAAAATTCATCGATCTGGCGTTCATATTGATAGAAAAATCCCTCGCAGTCTCTGACTGTAAACAGAGCCCCCAGCGAAGGGATAACCAAGGAGAGATATTCCATGAACGCCAAGCTTCTGATCCTCGCCATTCTCACTGCCGTAATCCTCGCTTTGTATATGACCGTGTCTGCTCCCGCAACGGAGGGCGAACCGGATATCCGCATGACCCTCGGCGGCGACTGCAGCGCAGATCGCGCAACCGGCGATCTGTATCACCCCGTCGATCCGTACTGCCTGGTGGCTGAAGGGCCGGCAGGCGGCAGCATGGCGCCCAACGGTCCGGGCGCCGGCTATGATGGCAAGCAGGGCGACGACACGTCCAACCGGCAAGTCAACGAGCCACGCCGCAAGCAGGAAGGCGGCGGCACGAGCGTGCCGGGAACGGGCTCCGGTCCGGATGATCCAGCCATCCAGCTTGACCCGCCGATCGTGGGGCCAGACGATCCTCCCACCCCGCGTATTGACGAACCGGGCAAGGACAAAGACAATCCCCACCCCAGCGATCCTCCCGACGAGCATGTCAAGCGCCCGCCGAAGGATGATCCGAAGGATCGCAACACAGAGCAGCCCAAGGACAAGGATGACGCTCCCAAGGACAAGCAGTGCAAGAAGGACGGACGCGACAACGTCAACTCCCAGGGTAACCACGACTGTTCAGCCGATCACCCGGACCCCCATAGTGGTCAGGAGCGCACCACAGACCACGGTCAGGGGAACGGCTCGAACGACCAGGCTGTGGACCAGGGAAAGCACAAGGAAAATGACGAGAAATCTCCTGAGAAGGAGTGCAAGAAGGCCGATCGCGACAACATCAACTCCCAGGGCAACCATGACTGCTCCGGCGACCACCCGGACACGAATAGCGACCAGCAGCTCACCACCGATCACGGTCCAGCCGACCAGGCGCCTGGCAACGATCATGGTAACGGCAAGGGCAAGAAAGACTAGTGCTGCGCCAACTTCATCACCGCCTTCAGGTAGCTGAAGGCGGTTTTCTGTCACCGATCGAAAGTGGAACCCGGGATTTGAAGAATCCCGGGGTTCTACTTTATAATCCCCTCGTTATCATCTCTGAGGAGGAGTTTTCGAATGGCATACAAAATTGGGTTTGGAACAGACGGCTGGCGGGGAGTCATCGCCGAGGACTATACCTTTGATAACGTCCGGCGCGCAACACAGGGATTTGCATCGTATCTTGCGGAACAGGGAAAACAGGGCCAATGGGTGGTAGTGGGACATGACAAACGCTTTGCCTCCGAGAATTTCGCGATGGCAACGGCCGAGGTCCTGGCGGGCAACGGGTTCAATGTCTACCTGACGGACGGCGCGACGCCCACACCTGTCATTGCTTTTGCCGTGGTGGCGAAAAAGGCGTGCGGGGCGGTCAACATCACCGCCTCGCACAACCCGCCGACCGATAACGGGTTCAAGGTCCGGGACGAGCATGGCGGCGCCATCGATCCGGAGGGCTTGAAGCGCATCGAGGCGCTGATCCCGGACTCGGCTGAGCAGGTCAATCGCCTGGACCGGGACGACCCGCAGCGGGACCAGAGGATCGTCAAGTTCGATGCCTCTGAAGCATATATCGCCAACATCCACAAGCTTGTGGACCTCCAGCCGATCAAAGAGGCGGGTTTCACCGTCATGGTGGATGCCATGTGGGGCAACGGCGCTGGCTGGTTCACGCGGCTGCTCGAGGGCGGCAAGACCCGGGTGATCGAGATCCACAACACCCGCAATCCCTCCTTCCCGGAGATGAAACGACCGGAGCCCATCCGCCCGAACATCGATGTAGGTCTCCGCGCCACCGTCGAGAATCATGCGGATGTGCTGCTCATCACGGACGGCGACGCGGACCGCTGCGGCGTCGGCGACGAGAACGGCGAGTTCATCAACCAGCTGCGGGTCTATGCCCTGCTGGCGTTTTACCTGCTGGAGATCCGTGGCGAGCGCGGGGCGATCGTCAAGACTCTCTCCACCACGACCATGCTCAACAAGCTCGGCAAGCTCTACGATGTGCCGGTCTACGAGACGGGCGTGGGATTCAAGTACGTCGCGCCGAAAATGATCGAGACCGACGCGATGATCGGCGGCGAGGAGAGCGGCGGGTACGCCTTCCGCGGCAACGTCCCCGAGCGCGACGGCATCCTGGCGGGACTGTACTTCCTCGATTTCATGGTCCGCACCGGCAAGAAGCCCACCGAGCTGCTCAAGATGCTCTTCGACAAAGTGGGCGAGCATTTTTACGATCGCATCGATACGCCCTTCACGGGCGACCGCAAGATGCGGGAGCAGTTGATCCTCAATGCGAAACCGGAAACCATCGGTGGGCTGAAGGTGACCGAGCTGGTGACCGTAGACGGCTTCCAGTTCAGGCTGGAGGACGGCGGCTGGCTGCTGATCCGCTTCAGCGGGACCGAGCCAATCATGCGAGTCTATTGTGAGACCACCCATCAGGACAAGGTGAAGGCGATCCTTCAGGATGGCTTGAGGATCGCTGGCATCGCAATGGCTTAGTCAGAGACACGAAAGTCCTGCCAAATGGCAGGACTTCTGCTTATGAGACAATTTTACTCCAATATGTTATAATTTTCACAATCTGTAGACTGTTATGTTGACCGATACGCATTGTCATCTGGATCTCCACAAATTCGACGAGGACCGCCCGGCGGTGCTCCAGCGCGCCCGCCAGGCGGGCGTACGGCAGATCCTCATCCCGGCGTTGGATCTGGATTCCAGCCGAGCAGTGATTGCAC
>DAITPI010000130.1:0-5480 GCA_036833655.1 Anaerolineales bacterium
GAGCAGGGCGTTTTGCTCGTGGAGCCCCACAAGAGTGAGATCCTGCCTCACTGGAGATTCAAGACCCCCGCGCTCGCCCGCCGGTCCGCGAACAAGATCTATGAGATGTTCCTCGAGTACAAAGCCAGGGAGGACTTCGTCGGCATGGATATGGCGCGCAAATTCCTGCAGATGGGGTATACACGCTCGCGCAGGTACGCCAACCATAGATCCGGCAGGAAATATAAAGAAGGTACCCGCGAAGTGCTCCAGCGGCGGGAAGACCCCGTGAAAGCCGAATCGGCACTGATATTCTATGAGAAGTGGAAACAAGCCAGGCAGGACAGCACCTACCTGGATCTGAAGAAGAAGCACCGGGAACTATACGAAGGCCTAAAGAGAGATCAAGCTGGCATATGATCTCTGGCTGTCCATGGGTCATTTTGGGCAGGGAAAGGTGATGTTTGTCAGTTGAAAAAGCCTGGCGACGATGCCACAATCCTCTTACCGGGTGAAACCAGATGAGGAGATCCACATGGACATAAAAGACATTCCTTTTGGCACGACGATTTGGTCAGAGATTTCCCCTACGGAGCACCGGGGAGAGACAGGGACCGCCTACTGGCGCACCCGGCAATTCGGTGATATTCGAGTCCGCCTGGTGGAATACAGTCCGGGCTATGTGGCGGATCACTGGTGCACAAAAGGACACATTCTCTTGTGCCTGGAGGGCGAGCTCCATACGCAGCTTGCCGATGGCAGAGAATTCGTTCTCCATCCTGGAATCAGCTATCAGGTGGCAGACAATGCTGAGCCGCATCGTTCCTCTACGCGGACCGGGGCGAAACTGTTTATTGTCGACTGACAAACGACTTTCGTGGAGTGTACCCAACCCGGGGCTTCATCCTCCCACCATCCCTAAACACAGGTGGCGATTGATTTTCGAAACAAATACTTAACGACATGGAATACAATCTTCGGTCCGCTGCGCCTGAGGATCTTCAGGTGATTCTAGACTGGGTAACATCGCCGGAACAGCTCAGACTCTGGGGCGGTCCCGCTTTGACCTATCCGCCCCGCGTGGATCGGACCTGGGGAGAAATCGGTGCTACGACCCAAAACACGTTCTCTCTGATTGACGCCGCGAGCCATGTATCTGGTTTGGGACAAATTCTTCTGCGCGAGAAGGACACAGCGCATCTGGCACGAATTATCGTATCACCGGCGCTGCGTAGGAACGGTATTGGCCATATCCTTTGCCAGCAATTGATGCGGGTTGCCAGCCAAAGATATGGAACAACCGGGTTTACTCTGAATGTGTATAAGGATAATTTGCCTGCGGTAAAGCTCTATCGATCTCTTGGTTTCATTATCGTGGCGGAAGATACAGAACAGAACTGGTTCCGCATGCAGCTACGCGTTCACCCGTTGCCAGCCTTGTAATATCGCATATTGTGCCCGTTACGCCACATCCACGCCTGTGGCACGAGCTAACAGTTTGTGGATGAGTGAGGTCGGTAGGATTAACAGCGCGTGCACAAATGCGCTCAAGCCAAAGATCACAGCCACAGAGCTGAGAAAGTCACTGAGACGAGGAGCAATATTCGCCAGCATCCAGGGACCCGCCCCGAACAACAGGGCAATCGCAAATAGCACCGCCACCGAGATGATCAGCTCCAGCCAGCCATGCCGGTCTGACTCGGACGGCATCATCGTGCTGCTGACGGCAAAGACGAGATAGAACCAGAGGTAGAAATCCTGCACATGCGGCAGGGCGGCGATCCCCATCCAGAAGAGCCCAAACTGGCCATTGCGGAAAGTGTCCCACAGGACGCGCATTTGCAAGTGATAGATCGTCACGTAGGCGACAAACAGCGTTCCGACGATGAGCGGCGCGGCGCCGATCACTGAATCACGCACGATGTCCGAGTGAACCGTCTCCACGTAGCCAAGCTGCAGACGCCCATCGGGTAGAGACTGCGGGAAAATGGAAAATCTGCCTGTGCGCACGCGCAGGATCTTCGCCATCACGAAATGGCTGAGCTCATGCAAGAAAACCCCTGGCAGGAAGAGAATGGAGAAGATGCCCATAGTCACGCGGGTGTCGCGCGTCAGGATCAGGAATACCGCCTGGATCTCGCGATGCAAAAGCCGCTGAAGCACGATCAGCGGCACAAGCATTAACAGGAACCAGACAAAGCCGGAAAACGGGGGCATACCGGGCGACCATGGTCCCTAAGTTATAGACAATGGTCTACCTTCCGTGATTTAGGATCGAACCGCAGCCTTGGTAATCGCGACGATCTCGTCAGCCTTCAGGCTGGCCCCACCCACCAGCGCTCCATCGATATCAGGATAGGCAAAGAATTCCGCGGCATTCGCCGCGGTCACGGAGCCGCCATACAGGATGCGGATCGCATCGGCATTGGCTGTCCCGAACAGGTCGCTCAAAGCGGGACGGATGACTCGCTGGTGTACGTGGTTGGCATTTTCCCCGCTGGAGGCTTTTCCCGTCCCGATCGCCCAGACCGGTTCGTAAGCGACAACGATCCCCGGCGCGGAGGCAGCGTCAACGCCCGCCAGGCCCTCGCGAAGCTGAAGCCGTACCACTTCCGAGGTAGAGCCCGCTTCGTATTGCTGGAGCGTCTCCCCCACACAAACAATCGGGGTCAGTCCAACCTTCAGGGCTGCATGGAGCTTCTTGTTCACGCTTTCATCGGTCTCGCCAAAGTACGTCCGGCGCTCCGAGTGACCGATGATCACATACTGGCAAAACTCTTTCACCATATTGGGCGCCACTTCGCCGGTGAACGCGCCCTTTTCCTGCCAGTACAGGTTCTGCGCGCCCAGACCGATCCCTGATCCCTGCAGCATCTCCGCGATGGCGGGGATCGCCAGATACGGCGGGCACAAGACCTTTTCGACGCCGGCGATCTCGCCCAGTTTTACCTGAAGCACAGAAACCAGCTCGCGGGCTTCCGCGACGGTCTTGTTCATCTTCCAGTTTCCAGCAACCAGTGGTGTACGCATCCGAGTTCCCTTCTTAAATACAAAGGACACAACACTTGCACCGGGCGCAAGTGCCGGTGAGGTCACGAAGGAGAATTTCTTAACCTTTGTGTCCCTCTGCGCCCTTTGTGATGATCGTTATTTATCCATCAAGGCGGCAACGCCGGGTAATTCCTTGCCTTCCAGGAACTCGAGCGAGGCGCCGCCGCCGGTCGAGACGTGCGTCATCTGCTTGGCGACGCCCGCCTTCTTGACCGCGCTCGCCGAATCGCCGCCGCCGATCACGGTTGTTGCGCCGGATTCCGCCAGCATCCTGGCGAGGGCGAAGGTCCCTTCGGCAAACCTGGGCATCTCGAAGACGCCGACCGGTCCATTCCAAACGATGAGCCTGGCTCCGTCCAGTACTTGCTTGTACAGCTCGAGCGTACGGGGACCGACATCCATCATCCGCCAGCCCGCGGGGATCTTGTCCACGTCCACGACCTGGCTGTTCGCTTCGGCCTCGAATTTGTCGGCGACCACCGCGTCCACGGGCAGGACGAGCTTGTCGCCGGCTTTTTCCATAATGGATTTCGCGGTCTCGAGCGATGCCTCTTCCACGAGGCTGTCCCGCATATTCAGGCCCTTTGCCGCCAGGAAAGTGTTCGCCATGCCGCCGCCGATGATCACCTTATCGGCTTTCGAGAGCAGGGATTCGACCACAGCGATCTTGTCGCTGATCTTGGCGCCGCCAAGAATGGCAATGTAGGGGTGCTCCGGATTCGCGACCGCGCGCCCGAGATATTCCAGCTCCTGCTCCATCAGGAAACCGGAGACCGCAGGCAGGAAATGAGCCACGCCTTCGGTCGAGGAGTGGGCGCGATGGGCTGACCCGAACGCGTCGTCCACGTAGATGTCTGCCAGGGCTGCCATCCGCTTCGCCAGGTCGAGGTCGTTCTTCTCCTCGCCCTTGTTGAAGCGCGTATTCTCGAGCATCAGCACTTCGCCGGGCTTCAGCGCCTTCGCCATGGCTTCCGCTTCGGCGTCGATCGTATCGGGCGCCATTTTAACCGGAATGCCCAGCTGGGAGGCTAAGACCTCGGCCGCGGCGCGTAGGCTGAATTCGGGGTCGGGACCGCCCTTCGGTCGCCCGAAATGGCTCATCAGGATCAGCGAGGCGCCCTGGTCCAGCACATACTTGATCGTCGGCAGCGAGGCTTTGATGCGTTTGTCATCGGTGACCTTGCCGTCTGCCATGGGCACATTGAAGTCCACGCGCATGAGAACGCGTTTACCCTTGAGATCGATGTCTCGTACAGTTTTCTTGTTCATAGTGAGTTTAAGACCTTGCGAAGGCTGAGATCCTTCGCTGCGCTCAGGACAGGCCTTCGCAAGGTTGAGTACTCAGAGAGATTTCGCGATCAGCGCGGTCAGGTCCGCGGTGCGGCAGGCATAGCCCCATTCGTTGTCGTACCAGGCCACAACCTTGACCATGTTGCCGAGGACGAGAGTATCCATGGAGCTGAACACGCTCGACAGATCTGTGCCACGCATATCACTGGAAACCAGCGGCTCGTCGGTCACGCCCAGGATGCCCTTCATGGGACCCTCGGCATACTCGACCATGGCATCGCGGATTTCTTCCTTGGTGGCTTCCTTCTTCAGAATCGCAGTGAAATCCACCACAGAAACGGTGGGGACGGGAACGCGGAAGGCCATGCCGCCGAACTTGCCCTTGAGCTCCGGAATCACCAGACCGACTGCCTTCGCCGCGCCGGTCTCAGAGGGAATGATGTTCTCGGCCGCGGCACGGGCGTCGCGCAGGTCCTTGGCGCCCACATCCAGCAGCTTCTGCGAGTTGGTGTAGGCATGCACGGTGGTCAGCAAGCCCTTGTCAATGCCGAAGGCATCGTTGAGCACCTTGGCAACCGGCGCGAGACCATTGGTCGTGCAGGAGGCGTTGGAGATCACCTGATGCTTGGCAGGATCGTACATATCCTGGTTGACGCCGAGCACGATCGTAACGTCTTCGTTCTTTCCGGGCGCCGAAATGATGACTTTCTTGGCGCCGCCCGAGTCAATGTGAGCCATCGCTTTGGCTTTGTCGCGGAAGAGACCGGTGCACTCGAGCACGATCTCGACGCCCATGTCCTTCCATTTGATGGCACCCGGGTCTTTTTCCGCGGTGACGGTAATGGTCTTGCCATCGATGACAAGATGCCCGTCCTTTGCTTCCACAGTGCCAGGGTACGTGCCATAGGTCGAGTCGTACTTGAACAGATGAGCATTGGTGGGAGCATCGAACAAGTCGTTGACGGCAACGACTTCAAGTTCATCCGGGTGTCGTTCCTTGATGGTTCGAAGAACCAAACGCCCAATGCGGCCAAAGCCGTTAATGCCTACTTTCACAGTCATTTCAAACCTCCGAAATTATTGTTTGTGATGGAGTTTACGAAGTGATTTTATCACCGCTTGTTTAGAAAAAAAATTGACAAATGTAATATTGTGCGGTC
>DAITPI010000130.1:5580-9762 GCA_036833655.1 Anaerolineales bacterium
CCAAAGGAGTGCCCGTCCAGCTCGCCTGCGCCGCTGAACCGGTAGCGGAACAGCTGGGTGAGCATCTGTTCGTCGTTGGAGAGCGCCGCCAGGCAATTGCGTATGTCGCCCGGTGGCAGGATGCCATAGCTCTCACGCAAACGTCCTGAGGAGCCCCCGTCGTCTGCAACGGTCACGATCGCGGTCAGATTCTTGCTGTAGGTCTTCAAGCCTCGCAGGAGGGTTGCCATCCCGTGACCGCCGCCAATGCTTACGATCCGCGGACCGCGTTCCCGCCTCCGGTAGTTCTCCAGCTCATCCACCACCGCGCGCCCCGGGCGGATAAACGGCCGCAACAGCGAGCGGTTCAGCCCATAAATCCCGTAGGCAACCAATCCGATCCCCACGCCCCCAAATATGAGCACGCGCACCAGGCGCGGCAGGAATCGAAGGGACAGATAGGTCAGGATCGTAAGGATGGTCTCGTTCGTGAACTGGGCACGATAAAGATCGAGCAACAGAACGGCAAAGCCCAATCCCAGAAATGTAATACCGAGCAATACGAAAAAGAACCAGCGTTTGATCCCCAGTCCGGGCGCCAGCCAGCGGCTCAGGTCCCGGATGTTTTGGAGGAAACGTTCCCGGTCAGCTTTGCGCAAATCGTCCATGAGGAGGAGTGTAGCAGGGAGAATGGCAAGAGTCAATTGTCACCCGTCTGGCGCGGGGGAGCTCCCGGCGTGGTCTTCGCTTCTTGGCTCTCCGTGACGGCGTCGAATCGAGGCGGTACCTGCCGCCGTGGGACGGCAACGTGAGCAATGTTCACCATTCCTGGGGGAGGTGAAATAGGCGGGAGGGCTCTCGGGTATAATTATTGGCATGAGCCACACTGTAGCAATCGATATCGGCGGAACTCATATCCGCGTTGCTGTATATGCGCCGGACAGTATCACACCCATTGCGCATGAACGCACCCGCTCGCTTGCCCAGGAACCGGGCGTCTACAAGCGGTTGGAGCAGGCGGTGGAGTCCGTGTGGCCGCAGGGAAAGGTATCGGCGATTGGTATTGCGTCTCCAGGTCCGCTGGATCCTCATACGGGTACGATCCTTTCCACGCCAAACATCCCGGAGTGGAAGAATTTTCCGCTCGCGTCGAAGCTATCTGAGCATTTTGGCGTGCCGGTTCACCTGGATAACGATGCCAATATGGCAGGCCTGGCGGAGTGGCAATTCGGTGCAGGCAAGGGGCATCAGGATGTTGTCTATCTAACAATCAGCACCGGCATCGGCGGAGGAGTGATCAGCAATGGATGTCTGCTGCAGGGGTTCCGCGGCATGGCTGCTGAGCTGGGTCACATGATCGTCGACCCGGATGGGCCGCTCTGTGGCTGCGGGCACTTCGGGCATGTGGAATCGTTCTCTTCGGGACCCTCGATTGCACGCTATGTGAAGGAACAGATCGAGGCAGGACAAGAGTCAACCCTCGCTGCGCAACCGAATGTGAATGCCGCCCATATCGCGGATGCGGCGCGGGCAGGGGATGCGCTTGCGATTTCCGCCTTCGAACGAGCCGGTTTTTATCTCGGCATCGGTGTGGCGAATTATCTGGCTATTTTTGACCCATCCATTCTGATCTTTGGCGGCGGGGTCTCGCAGGTGGGAGACCTGCTCTTCAAGCCGCTGGAAGCGAGTTTGCGGAAGCACACGTTCCACCCACACTATTTGGATAATCTTGTGATCACCAGGGCTGCGCTCGGCGATGATGCGGGACTGCTCGGCGCACTGGCACTGGCACGGATGAAGAGTGTATGAATAAGAAGCACGTCATCGTGTCGTTGCCACCTTTATGGGTGATCACAAAGTGGTGGACAGCGGATCGCCTTACGTTCGGCTAAGCATTTAAGACGCAAGCCATCTCGAGCTGTGGCGTCAGAGCGCCATGCGTTGAAGATTCCGGCGTATTCAGCCGCGTGTCGCCTGCAGAGCTATGGCGTCACGAAACGTATTGCCATCCATTCTATTGTTTAGACACAGCAAGGAGTTCGTATGAATAAATTGAATCTGCCTGGTCCCAGGGCCCAGGCGCTGATCGAGCGTGATAAAAAGGTTATCTCGTCCTCTTACCCGCGCGGTTACCCGTTTGTGATGGACCACGGCAAGGGTGTGGAGGTGTGGGATCCCGATGGGAATCGCTTTATTGACTTCATGGCCGGCATCGCTGTCCTTTCCACGGGGCATTCCAATCCCCGGGTTGTGCGCGCCGTACAGTGTGCCGCAGAGAAATTCCTGCACATTTCTTCCGACTTTTATCATGAGGGCTGGGTTCGCCTGAGCGAGAAACTGGATGAGATCGCCCCGTTCGAAGAGGACGCCAGGACCTTCCTTACCAACTCCGGAACGGAGGCTGTCGAGACTGCCATCAAGCTTGCCAAGTTCCACACGAAGCGGCACAACTTCATCGGTTTTCTCGGCGCCTTCCACGGGCGGACCATGGGCTCGGTGGCGTTTACCGCGAGCAAGCCTCATTATCATCGCGGCTTCTATCCACTGATGCCGGGCGTCACGCATATCCCCTTCCCCGATCCCTACCGCCCCATCCTGGAGCGCAAGCCGGGCGAGGACTACGGCGAGCGGATCGTCCGTTTCATCGAGGAGGAAATCTTCGGACACAATGTGCCCGGCGATGAGATCGCCGGCGTGCTGGTCGAGCCGATCCAGGGCGAAGGCGGTTACATCGTCCCACCGGAGGGATTCTTCCCTGCGTTGCGCAAACTCTGCAACAAGTATGGCATTTTGCTGATTGCCGACGAGGTCCAGAGTGGCATGGGCCGCACGGGCAAGTGGTGGGCGATCGAGCATTTCGGGGTGGAGCCCGATATCATCACCTCGGCCAAGGGCATCGCCTCCGGTCTGCCGCTGGGCGCCTGCATTGCACGAGAATCGGTGATGCAGTGGCCCAAGGGGACGCATGGTAACACGTATGGCGGCAACCCCATTTCGTGCGCGGCTTCACTGGCAACCATTGAGTTGATCGAGGAGGAGTATCTCGCCAATGCCGCCGAAGTCGGGCAATATGCGATCGATGCGCTGCAGGAGATCCAGGCACGCCATCCTTCCATCGGCGATGTTCGCGGTAAAGGGCTGATGATCGGCGTGGAATTCGTCAAGGACAAGAGCACCAAGGAGGCCAACGAGGGCATCCGCGACATGGTGGAAAAATATGGCTTTGAGCACGGTCTGCTTCTCCTTGGCTGCGGCAAGTCAGTTATCCGCCTTGCTCCGCCGCTGTGCATCACAAAAGAAGAGATCGACGAAGGCCTGGAGATCTTCGAGCACGTGATCAGCCTGGCTGAACATGAGCAGGGGCTGAGATAAAAATCCGAAAGGCTGTTCCTATCGGGAACAGCCTTTCGATGCTATTCAAAACGTTTCCTGCAAGCTGCTAGGGACAATCAATAGTAAAGCTCAAGGAGTCGAAGCCGATGTTGGGATCGTAGCCGACACCGAACTCCAGGACCACCCGCACGATCCCGCTACCAGACACATTCCACTTCCAGTTGCCTGGCTGCCCTGGCGTAGCTGACGTCGCATCGCCCGAAATCGCCAGGTTGCCATACTCGGGTGAAACACCGTTGACCGAGGTGAAGCCCAGGGTCTGGCTGGTCACCACACCCCCACTGGCATTGTAGGCAGTCATGGTCACCAGATGGGTCCCACTGCTCGTGGGGTTGTAATCCCCGTAGTCCAGCATATGCAGCGAGAAGTTGCTGATCGCCACACCAGGCGCAAAGCTGAACGTATACAGGTGCGCCTGCCCCAGCGCCTGCGTCGCCGCATCACTGAACCCGCCATTCCCGATCATCCCCGCATTGAAAACGTCCACCCCATTGATCGTCGAAGCATACACCGACGGATCTATCCCTTCATGCACGTGGATGGCTGTCCCCTTCGCATCGATGTTCAGCCGTGGATCCATGATCCCCAGCCCATCCACCGCACTGCCCACTGGCAAGTCCCCAAAGTTCGGCACCACTACCTCCGGCTGACAGATCGGTGGTGTGGCAGTAACTGTTGGCGTTGGTGTACTAACCGGTCCACCACAATCAATAGTAAAGCTCAGGGAGTCGAAGCCGATGTTAGGATCGTAGCCCACACCGAACTCCAGGACCACCCGCACGATCCCGCTACCAGACACATTCCACTTCC
>DAITPI010000131.1:0-9682 GCA_036833655.1 Anaerolineales bacterium
GGTGTCTTCGAAGGCTTGACCGGCAGTCTTGACATGCGGGACCAGGTGGTGGATGGAGCAGGGGTCGCCTTCCCCTATCGAGGTCACCTGTACCCGGTTCATACCAGCCCCCCACGTTGACGGATTTGTACGACGTCGAAAGTGGTCATCGACCACGGACCTGACTTCACTACGTCCGTCCCAAGGAATTCTGGCCACAATGGAAAGAGTACCTTTTCATTGTGGCCTTCCGATTCTTGTTCGAAAGAATGAAAACGAGTCGGTTGTCCCGCCGTTCCAGATCCTTTGAGAAGATCCCATCAAGCCATTTCCGAGGGCATGATTATTTCCTTCCTTCAAGGATGGCGGGCCGCGCCTGGTGCCAGCCGATCTTCAGGAGGCCCAGATATTTTGCCAGCCAGACAGGAATATTCTTTTGAGAGAGGTGCAGAGGTACAGTAGAGCTGAAATCCACCTGGCGATCATCGATCTGGTACTGGTAGCGACCCAGTTTTCGGATGGTGGGGGATATTTCCAAAAACGACCGGAGGGCCTCCTGATCGGCAGGGCTCATCCACTGAGGCAGGTCGGATGTGGCTTTGAAGCCGGTGATCCTTCCCAGGTCTGTGAGAAGCTGGGTTTCCTCCGCATTCAAGGAGTTGTGCCTGGAGCGGAAGAACATGACATCCGGGTCCACGTTCACGAGAGGATTGAGCCAGAGACGATGGATACTTGTCCGGATGGCGTTCTCGGTGGATGTTTCGTTCGGGTTGTTGAGCCAGACGGTCAGCGGCGTGTTGCGCCAATAGGGAGAGACGTCCGGTCCGATGCGGATCCCGTCACACAGCCCGAGCGAGGGGACGACCGGCGCACCGCAAGCCAGAATATAAGCGTCCCCGGCGACGTCGCGCATCACCTGGAGTGCGTTGCGGTAGATGGTCTCCCGTGGAAGATCATGGTACCTTTTGCCGATCAACCCGCCGATATACAGGAAGTCCAGCTTGAGGTATCCGTATCCCCAGCCGCGTACCTTGTGGATGAGGTGGCTCAGCCAGTCCAGTACGTCTGGTCTGCTCACATCTAGTCCCAGGGGGGCGCCACTCCAGGTGATCCCTGCCTGGACGGGGATGCCGTTTTCATCGCGCAGCAGCCAGTCCGGGTGCTCTCTTGCCAGATCCGATCCGGGGGATACCATGAAGGGCGCCAGCCACAGGCCGGGGATGCGCCCGGTCGCTGCAACCTTCTCCGCCAAGGACTGCATGCCGGACGGAAATTTGGAATTTGCTTCCCAGTCTCCGTGGGCAAGTTGCCAGCCGTCGTCGACCTGGTAGACGTCGAAGGGCATGTCACTAAAGTCATGGAGCGTCTTCAAAACCACCCTCTCGTTGATCCAGCTATACAGGCTGTACCAGGAGCACCAGACTCGAGGGGGAACAGCAGACCTTCCTTTGCCGTATATCTGCTCGAGCGCGAGTGAGTATGCCTCGAAGGTGTTGTCTTCTGTTTCCCGGACGAGGAGCCACCTTCGCTTGTGCCCGTCCTCAAAAAAGCCATGCATGGAATTCCCGTCCATCTCGACGCGGCCGCCCAAGTCCAGTGCGCCGAGCAGGAGAATATCGTTCTCCTGCAGCTCGACCGCACCCACCCAGGCGCTGATCGGATTCCCGTGGAGGGCGTAGCCGGGATCCTCATCCTTGACGCGGAATTCCGCAGCCCGCACCGGCAGCGGGGGCGCGACCGGGTCCAACCAGGTCGTTAGCGACCAGGATTGCCATCCGTGCCGGTAAAAGGCTTTCGGGGGCAGGGGCAGGCTGAGGGTCAGAGAAGAAGCATCGACGATCCGGGACTCCCCGCCTTGGGGTAGCGAGCTCAATGTGAGATGCGATGAAGGCATGAGGCAATTATCCTGCAAGTCATGTAGATTGACAATCGAGGCTTCAGGCGCGGCTTAAGCGTGCAACACCAGGGCCTTCACAAAGTCCTGCGAGGATTAAGTTTCTCCGCGAATTCTCGCGAATACACACGAATCCAAAAAGCTTTCGCGAAAATTCGCCTCCACTCGCGGACCCGCTTTCGACTCTGAAAAAACTCTGCACGCAACACCAGCTTGCGTTGACTGGCAATCTGAATTGTGGCATAATCTGCACACCAACGGCTGTGAAGAGAACGAGTAAATCTGTGAGGACTGGCAGAGAGTGTGGCAGACGCGGTCGGGAAGGACCGCACGGTGCGAGCCACATCAGGCGAGCAGATGGAAAATCATCTCGGAGCCGCAAGCCGAAAAATGAGTAAGCGAGCCGGAGTTGTTCTCCGTTACAGGAACAGGATGATGGTTGTCGTCCAACAAGTGCTGCGCACGAGCCTCTAACGGTGCGTGTGCGGAACCAGAGTGGTACCGCGTGAGCCGTGGCTCTCGTCTCTGTTGGAGATGAGAGTTTTGTTTTTTTAAGTCTAAGGTTGCAGGTTCAATGCTCAGACGTTGAACACATACACCCGGCAACCTGCAACCAGTGGAGGTCGAATGTTCAAACCTGTATCGCCGAAGCTCAACGTCACCATGATGGAAGAGAATGTGCTAAAGCTCTGGAAACAGGCGGAAATCTTCAAAAAGACGGTTGAGCAACGAAAAGGCGGACCCGAGTATGTCTTTTACGAGGGACCGCCGACTGCCAATGGTAAGCCGGGCGTGCACCATGTGCTGGCGCGCGCCTTCAAGGACATGTTCCCACGCTACAAGACCATGCGCGGGTACCACGTCTCGCGCCGCGGCGGCTGGGACACCCACGGGTTGCCGGTGGAGATCGAGGTGGAGAAGCAGCTCGGTTTCAATAACAAACAACAGATCGAAGCTTACGGCATCGATAAATTCAATGAATTGTGCAGGAAGTCTGTCTTTACCTACATTCAGGACTGGGAGCGCCTGACGGACCGGATCGCGTTCTGGGTCGATCTCGAAGACGCGTATGTCACGTACACCAACGATTACATCGAGTCGGTCTGGTGGATCCTCAAGGATTTCTGGGATAAAGATCTGCTCTATAAGGGCTACAAGGTGGTGCCGTACTGCCCGCGCTGCGGCACGCCACTCTCGGACCACGAAGTAGCCCTGGGCTACGATGAGGCGACCGATCCCTCGGTCTTTGTGCGCATGCCGCTTGTGGACCAGCCCGATGTCTCGTTGCTGGTCTGGACGACCACGCCCTGGACGCTGCCGGGCAACGTGGCTGTGGCGGTCCACCCGGACGTGGAATACGTGATCATCGAGCGCACCAATAACGACTCCAAAGAGAAGCTGATCCTGGCGAAGTCGCTCGTCAAAAAAGTCTTTGGCGATGAAGAGGTCCTGATCCTCGAGACGTTGAAAGGCAAGCGATTGAAGGGTGTGAAGTATCACCCGCTCTACACCTTCCTCCCGCCAGACAGGCCCGCCTACTATGTGGTGCTCGGCGATTTTGTGACAACGGAGGATGGCACGGGCCTCGTGCATATGGCTCCCGCCTTCGGCGCCGAGGACATGGACATGGCGCGCGAGCACAACCTGCCAGTGCTCATGACGGTGCTGCCGGACGACACGTTTGTCCCGGAGGGCACGCCGTGGCGCGGACACTTTGTCAAAGATGCCGATCCGCTCATCATTGAAGACCTGCGTGCCCGCGGACTGCTGCTCAAGTCGGAAGCGTACACCCATACCTACCCGTTCTGCTGGCGCTGTCACACGCCGCTGCTCTATTACGCGCGTGAATCGTGGTACATCCGGACGAGCTCCTTCCGCGACAAGCTCGTGGAGCTGAATAACACCATCAACTGGGTGCCGGAGCACGTCAGGACCGGGCGCTTTGGCAACTGGCTGGAGAACAACATCGACTGGGCGTTGAGCCGCGAGCGCTACTGGGGCACGCCGCTGCCCATCTGGGAGTGCGAATCCTGCCATCACCGGGAAGGCGTCGGGTCTGTGCAGGAGTTGTCTGAAAAGGCCGGGCGGGATCTGAGCGATCTGGATCTGCACCGCCCCTACGTGGACCAGGTCCACTGGGACTGCCCGGATTGCGGCGGCAAGATGGCCCGCGTGCCGGACCTGATCGACGTCTGGTTCGACTCGGGCTCCATGCCTGTGGCGCAGTGGCATTATCCCTTCGAGAACAAGGAGAAATTCGAAGAGCAATTCCCCGCCGATTACATCTGCGAGGCGGTGGACCAGACGCGGGGCTGGTTCTATTCGCTGCATGCGATCAGCACGCTGCTGTTTGGCGAAGTCTCCTTCAAGAACGTGATTTGCCTGGGCCTCATCCTGGATGGGGAGGGGCAGAAGATGTCGAAGAGCAAAGGCAATATCATTGCGCCCTGGGACGTGTTGAACGCGCACGGCGCGGATGCCTTCCGCTGGTACCTCTACACGGCGACCCCGCCGGGACAGGAACGGCGCTTCTCTTCGGAGCTGGTGGGCGAGGTTATCCGCAGCTTCACGCTCACGTTGTGGAACGTCTACTCGTTCTTCGTGACGTATGCGAATCTCGACAAACCCACCGTCACTACCCTGCCGATCGCGACCAGCGACCTGGATCGCTGGCTGCTCTCCGAGCTCAATGTGCTTGTCCGTGACGTGACGGAAGCCTACGACAATTACGATGTGCCGAACGCCACGCGTCCGATCGAAGGCTTTGTGGAGAAGCTTTCCACCTGGTACCTGCGCCGCTCGCGCCGCCGTTTCTGGAAGTCGGAGTCGGATTCCGATAAGCAGGCTGCCTATTCCACGCTCTACACGGCGCTTGTGACCGTTGCCAAGCTGCTGGCGCCGTCCATGCCATTCCTGGCAGAAGAGCTTTACCAGAACCTGGTGCGCTCGGTGGATGGAGCTGCCTCCGAATCGGTGCACCTGGCAGAGTGGCCTGCAGTACTGCCTGAGATGATCGACCAGTCGCTCAACCGCGATATGGCGCTGGTGATGCGCCTGGTGTCGCTCGGCCATGCGGCGCGCCAGAAGGCAAACCGGAAAGTGCGCCAGCCGCTCGCCGAGGCGGCTTTCTCTGTGGGCAACCCCTCGGAGCGCAGGGCCGTCGAGACGTATGCGGATCTCTTCACCGATGAGCTGAACGTCAAGCGGGTCCGTTTGCTGGATCGCGCCACGGAAGCCATCTCCCATATGGTCAAGCCGCTGCCAAAGCAGCTGGGTCAAAAGTACGGCAACCGGTTCCCGGCAATCCAGAAGGCGATCCTGGCGATGAATGCCGAGGACGCCGCGCACACGTTGCTCGATGGAAGATCGCTGCCGGTACAGCTCAACGGCGAGACGTATGAAATCCTGCCGGAGGAGGTTGAGGTCAAAGCGGTTGCCAAAGAAGGGTTTGCGGTGGCAGAGGAGGGCGCCTACGTCGCGGCGCTGGTCACCGAGCTGACGCCGGAGCTCGTCCAGGAGGGGCTGGCGCGCGAGTTCGTCCGCCGGGTGCAGGATCTGCGCAAGGCAGCTGACCTGGACGTTGCCGACCGGATCGATCTGTTCGTCGATGCCTCGGCGGGCCTGCGCTCCGCCATCGAAGCGCACCGGGACTACATCACGGCCGAAACTCTGACCTCCCAATTGAGTTTTGGGGGACCGCCCGACGGCGCCTCCACCGTCGAAGACGGTTTTGAGGGGGAGACCGTCCGAGTCGGTCTCGTCAAACGATAAATTTGAAAGGCGTGGAGCGAATTCGCTCCACGCCTTTGCCTTTACAAGCGGAGCAGTCCTGTGGATAATTGCGGGACGGATTACTAAGGATCGAGGTGCATCATGTTCGAAAAACTTCCGCTGCCCGCAAAGAAGGCTCTGGCTTGGAGCGTTCATTTCTTTACCGCTACGGGTGCGGTCTGGGGTTTCCTGACCCTGCTGGCAGTCTTTGAGCAAAACTGGCGCGCGGCTATCATCTGGATGATCATCGCCATGTTCGTCGATGGATTTGACGGCATGCTGGCGCGCTGGTTCCATGTGAAGGAATATGCCCGAGAGGTAGATGGCGGGCTACTCGACAATATTATCGACTATCTCAACTACGTGGTCGTGGCTGCCCTAATCCTGATCAAGGCGCCCAATCTGCTGCCGGCGGGATTTGAGATGGTAGCGGCATTCTCCATTCTGATGACCTCTGCCTACCAGTTCACGCAAGTGGATGCGAAAACGGATGAGCAGTCCTTCTTCTTTAAGGGCTTTCCCTCGGTCTGGAACTTTCTGGTCATCTATCTGATGCTGCTGGGATTGAACCCCTGGGTCAACCTGGTGCTGGTACTCCTCTGCAATATCCTCGTGTTCGTGCCCGTCAAATATATCTATCCCACCCGCAACTCCCGATTGCGGCGGCTGACCCTGATCCTGACCTATCTCTACGGCGCGATTGGCGTCTGGGCACTCATGCAGTATCCGAGCGTTCCGCAGTGGATCGTCTGGATTTCGCTGGTGTATGTGGCATATTACGCGCTGCTGAGCTTTTTCCCGCGTATCGGAGACGCAAAACCTGCGTAGGGGCTATGTATATCGGCATCGTCTCTGAGGCGACTGGGGAGCTGCACGAAGTGCTTCGGCGACTCGTGCCGCAGCTGGGTCCTCACAAGGCGGGTCCCAGCTGGGAAGAGTTGGGAGAGCTCATCCGTTCCGATGCTACGACGCTCCTGATCGCACGTGAGCCCGACGTGACCGGCCCGATCGTGGGTCTCCTGAGCCTGACCGTCTATCGGGTGCCGACGGGCGTGCGCTCCATTATCGAAGATGTGGTCGTGGAGCAAAGCATGCGCCGGCGAGGGATCGGCGAGGCGCTGGTCCGGAAGGCCATCGAAGTAGCGCGGGAGGCCGGAGCGGAGGGCGTGTCCCTGACCTCCAATCCAAAGCGCGAGGCAGCGAATTTGCTTTACCGGTCGATGGGATTCGAGCTGCGCCAGACCAATCCTTACTACTTCAGGCTTAAGTAAATCAGGCAGGTCATTGTGACCTGCCTGACGTCTTTTCGGATGGGAGTTATTTCTTCTTCTCTTTATCCTTGGCATTCTCTGAATTGCCCCCATTTCCATTATTGCCCTTCTCTGGCTCTTTCCCCTTTTCCTTGTCCTTATTGTCGTCTGCGGGAGCATTGATACTCGGATTGCTCTCCTTCATGACCGTTCCCAGGTTTCCCAGCTTCTTGCCCGCAGAAATGGCTTTGCGCAGCTCTGCCCAGTTCTTCGGCGTAGAGCCATCTTCCAGGGCGAAGCCCGTATAATCTCCGCTCTGCTTTGCAAGCAATAGCGCCTGGAAGTCCTCCACATCCCCGTCGGGGATCTCGCGGGTCAGCCATAGCGCCTGGGCGATGACACCAAAACCCATCCCATCGTGATGGGCCGTCATGATGATGTCATACAGGGACTCCTCTTCGGCAATACCTGCGAAGAGCGTTGCCAGCGCATTCGCCACGGGGTGATGCTCCTCGGCCTGGCTGGGGATGATATCCTCCGCGTCGATCTCGATCAATGTCCCAAGAGCTGCCTTGTTGATGACGGGACCGTCCACGTCGAGCGTCACCAGGCCCAGGCCGATGGCGGTCTCCTGGCTGACCCGCACGATCTGCTTGCCCTGACCCTGCCCGACAAGCTCGACGATCACGAAGGTAGCGCCCGTATTGGAGTCAGTGTCAAGTGTAATACGATGGACTTTCCCAGCGATTGAATCCTGTGAGGCTGCTGCGGCAAAGACCCCCCCGACCTGAAGCACCAAAATGCTGACTGACAAAACCAGGCTAATCAAGAACTTTGCTCTATTCATAGCCATCCTCCTCTGCTGTGCAATGTTGATTCTAGTGGGCCCTGAAGCGGAGCACCACCAGAATCGTGCATATTGGCATAACAAAAATGCAAGGTTAACCAGTACGATTGTACACTTGTTCGGCATTTTTTCGCCGGAAGTGTAACCTTTTGCTCGATGTTAGATGTTACAGTGGGTTGCGACTATGGGCGGAAGTTTTCGTAGTCTTGGGGCGTATCCAGGTCGGCGAGAATGCTAGGGGTATCTACATCCACATACTGAATTTCCGCGGCGTGCCGGTTGAGGAAGTCGCGCGGCGATTCGGGTGACTTCATATGCAAAATCTCTTGCCAGAGGGGGCGTGCCACCAGCCAGGGATGGCCCCGCCGCATCCGGAAGCTCGGCACCACGATTTGGGCTCCAGTCTGCCGGTATGTCTCACCGACCGCCCGGACGCTGCTCACCTGGACCTGGGGTTGGTCGCCCAGGCCGACAAGCACGGCTTCGACCTCCGGACCTAGGGCGCGCAGGCCCATCTGGAGCGACGAGAGCATTTCGCCCGTCGCGAACTCAGCGTTATGGATTCGACGTACCGGATAGGCCTCTATCGCCCGTTCCACCTGTTCCCGATTTCCCCCGGTAACCACAACAGCATTTTCAATGCCGCTGTTCAAGAATGTCGTAATGACTTGTTCGATCACTGTTACATGCCCCCATGGCAGAAGCATCTTCGGCTGGCCCATGCGTTTCGATTGGCCGGCAGCAAGAACGATCGCTGCGATCATAGCGTTTCGTCCGAGAGGAGACGCTGGTACATTTCGGGGGTGTCGACGTCGAGCAATAGGCGGTCGTCATGCCAGGGCAGGTATTCCACGCGATGCTTATCAAAGATCGCCCGCCCGCCGACATCGCCCTCCAGCTGCAGGAGATCGGAAAATGTGTCCCGGTCAAACAGCACAGGATTTGCGCGCCGGTCCATCACCATGGGGGCAACCACGGGGTACAACGCCTCGGCGTGTTTCTCGACAAGCGCGCGCAAAATGGATGTGGTCACTTGGGGCTGGTCGCTGAGCAGGAAGATCGCTGCGCCCACGTTGCTTTTTTCCATTGCATGAGGTGGGATTGCGGCTAATGCAGTAACCCCGGCTCGAATCGAGCTTGCCTGTCCCTGCCTCCAGTCCTCGTTCCGAAGCACCATAACATCGAGCCCTTCCAGGGCAGCTTCCACGAGAGGAGCATTGGCGCCGGTGATCACAACTACGGGGGCGAGACCTGCCCGGATTGCCGTCGCTGCCACGGCGCGGACAAAGGGCTGGCCCTTCCAATCCAGTAGCTGTTTCGGCTCACCGAAGCGAGCGGACGAGCCGGCGGCAAGGACGACCCCCGCCACTGGCTCGTGCACCGCGAACACCTGTCCCTGCTGCAGACTGGCGATGACCACTGAATCGTAGGAACGCATCAAGGATCCTGCCAGAACCTGCGCCGCAGCTTGCAGTCCCGGGTTATCTGCCTGGTTCAGCAATACGATCCTGCGCGCCTCGGGCGGGATGTTTTTGAGTCCCCCGTGTGGATGTATTAGCACACGCGCCAGCGCTTCGGGCGTGATGGCTTCGCCCAGCGCTTGCCCGCTGAGCTCTGAAAACCGCGTGGCTCGATGTACATACTCATCCTGGAGCGGTTTGCCCAGGCCCGTCATTCCCACAACCTGTATTACCGAGTCGGCGAAGGGAGGAATAGGTGGCTCGTGTTCTGCCCAGGCTTTCAGGGGTTTCTCTCTGGATCCATCCGCTTCGATGAGCAGATGAACGGAATGGGAGCGGCAAAATTCATAAAGCCAGTGAAGAACCTGATCATCAATGGGTCGCATGCGGTCGCCGTCCAGTTGGCCGGTGACCAGGGTTATTCCCGTGAATCCACGCTCGAGTCCTTCAAGTGCGGCAGCGGAAATGGCGAAGATATGCT
>DAITPI010000132.1:0-9628 GCA_036833655.1 Anaerolineales bacterium
GGTCGTGGCAAAATGCCGGATCGGGCACTTCGTCGAAGCCCAGATCCTGGAGGCGATCGGCGTGGATTACATCGACGAGTCGGAAGTCCTCACGCCGGCAGATGAATCCAACCACATTTTGAAACACAACTTCAAAGTCCCCTTTGTCTGTGGCTGCCGCAACCTGGGCGAGGCATTGCGCCGCGTTGGGGAAGGCGCCGCCATGATCCGCACAAAAGGTGAGGCTGGCACCGGCGATGTGGTGGAAGCCGTGCGCCACGCGCGCACCGTGATGGGCGAGATCCGCCGTCTGACTACCATGGCAGACGAAGAGCTGATGAGCTATGCCAAGGAGATCGGCGCGCCGTATGAACTGGTCAAAGAGACCAAGGAACTGGGGCGCATGCCGGTGGTCAATTTTGCCGCAGGTGGAGTCGCGACCCCGGCGGATGCCGCTCTGATGATGCAGCTCGGCGTGGACGGTGTCTTCGTCGGTTCGGGCATTTTCAAAAGCGGTGACCCGGCCCGTCGCGCCGCGGCGATCGTCAAGGCCGTGACTCATTATCAGGACGCAAGCATCCTCGCCGAAGTAAGCAAGGACCTCGGTGAGCCGATGGTGGGGCGCAACGTCTCCCAGATGCCGGAGATGGAACGGATCGCAGGCCGCGGCTGGTAAGACCGGAGAGGTCATGGGGCAGAGGGCGTCAACCCAACGACACCCCCTGTCCTGCAGCTGGGATCGCAGGACAGGGCAGGTGAGTAACCTTCGAGTTAGGCGGAGATTGCTTCGCCACTCGCTGTGCTCGGGCTCGCAATGACATTCCTGGAAACTATGAAAATTGGCGTCCTCGCCCTGCAGGGCGATTTTGCCGAGCATATCTCGATGCTCAAGCGCCTCGGCGTGGAAACCGCCGAGGTGCGTTTGCCTGCCCAGCTCCACGGGCTGGATGGATTGATCATCCCGGGCGGTGAATCGACGACGATCGGCAAGCTGGCTGTTGCCTACGATCTGATGGAGCCGCTCAAGCAGTTCGGCCAGCGCCACGCGATCTGGGGGACCTGCGCAGGCGCAATCTTCCTCTCGAAGGATATCCGCCGTGACCAGCCCTTGCTTGGGTTGATGGATATCCGAGTCGAGCGTAACGCGTTTGGGCGGCAGGTCGATTCGTTCGAAGCAGATCTGGATGTTCCCGAGCTGAAGAAAGCGACGAACACCACAGCGGATTACCACGCCGTCTTTATCCGCGCGCCGATCATCGAATCGGTGGAGGGAGATGCAAAGGTCCTCGCTTCCGTCCCTGACGGGAGAATTGTTGCCGCACAACAGGGACATTTCCTTGCCACATCCTTCCATCCGGAATTAACGGACGATACGCGTTTCCACGAATATTTCCTGTCGCTTGCGGATTGATGGATATCCCGGTGAATGCCACGAGTCCTCATTAGAGTTCTGAGCTCTCTTTGCTTTTTGGGGGCGTATTGACATATAATTTATCTATGTCCATTCGTCCCCTCGCCATTTTCGATCTGCCGTATCTATACAGCTTCCGTGAGCAGGCCATCGGGCTGGATACGGCGCGCACATTGACGCGTGGCAATCCCCTCGGGGCAGTAGGGCTGTTTGCCTATGTCAACCCTGCCCGTCATATCTACTCTGCCATCATCAACGGCGAGGAGGAGACCGTGCTGGGGGGCATCATCCATTCACGCAATGATGGCTTCGCCAAGTTGCTCTTCATCGCCCCATCTTCGCAACTTGATCATCCCGATCTGCCGCATCTGATCGAAAACCTGTCTGCCCAGGCAGGCGAATGGGGTGCGTTCCATGTACTTGCGGAAGTGGACGAGACCAGCGATGCGTTTGTCGCCCTGCGGCGCGCGGGCTTCTCTGTCTATGCCTGGCAGCGGATGTGGGACGTCTCCGCGATCACGGAAGCAGGCCGGACGTTTGAGTGGACGCGGGTCAAGTCTGTGCACGTGCCGTCGGTGCAAAGCCTTTACCATCAGATCGTTCCCCCTTTATTACAGCCGATCGAGCCACAGCCGAGAACCGCGCTGGGCTGGATGTATAACGACGGCGTCCGCTGTCATGTGAGCGCGACGCAGGGCGTCTATGGTATGGTGCTATCACCGCTGATCCATCCGGAAGCCACCGACGTCAGCGGGAAGCTTGCCTCCCTGATACAAAACTTGCCAGACCGTCGCAACCGGCCCGTCTATATCTGTGTCCGATCGTACCAGGCGTGGCTCGAGCCCGTCCTGGCAGACCTGGGCGCGCGCGGTGGAGACCGCCAGGCGGTGATGGTCAAGCACCTGGCGCGCATGGTGAAAGAGGAACAGACTGTGCCCGCGGTGCCTTCCGGTGTCAGTGTGCAGCCGTCCCGGGTAAGCAGAGTGCAGGGCAAGAATTAGCGTACATTCCTCCACTCCTCGTCATTTGATATTAACATCTTTCCAACATTGAGATTTCCCCGTTTCCCGTATAATTGCACTATCTTGACAGACAGGCAGGTATCCTACCATGGTGATTCTTTCGTTTTAACTCTGTAAGCCGCAAAATTCCGCGAGCTGTTGCGGCGCAAGTATCGTGGGGAATTTCCCCGTTTGCTTCCCCGAAACTCAAGTAGTACGAACCGATTAAATATGACTCAATTAAAAATAACAGACGATCTTGATGCTCTTCTCGATGTCCTTCCGCTCGATATCCGCCATGCGGTGGAAAAAGCCAACGATACCGAGAATCTGCTCGAGATCATCCTTGATTTGGGCCGTGTCCCGACCGCGCGCTTCGTGGACCACGAGATCAACCTGCGCGAAACCGAGGTGACGCGCGCCGAGATCGACTATGTGGACGAACGCACAGGCGAGTTCGACGCGGACAACCGCGCCGGCATCGAGCGCACATTACACCGCATCTCTGCCATTCGCAACCGGCGTGTGGCAGTTGTGGGGCTGACGCTGCGCGTGGGTCGCGCGGTGTATGGCACCGTGGATATCATCCAGGACATCATCGAATCCGGCAAGTCCGCGCTGATTCTGGGCCGCCCGGGCGTGGGAAAGACAACGCTGCTGCGCGAAGCCGCCCGCATCCTGGCTGAAAATAAGCGTGTAGTCATCGTCGATACTTCGAACGAGATCGGCGGCGATGGCGATGTCCCCCACCCTGCTGTCGGCAAGGCGCGCCGCATGCAGGTGCGCGAGCCCATGCTCCAGCATGAGGTGATGATCGAGGCTGTGGAGAATCACAACCCCGAAGTGATCGTCATCGACGAGATCGGGCGCGAAGCCGAAGCCGCAGCTGCCCGGACGATCGCCGAGCGCGGCGTGCAGCTGATCGGCACCGCCCACGGGCAGACTCTCGACAACCTGCTGCTCAACCCGACTCTGAGCGACCTCGTCGGCGGAATCGAAGCGGTGACCCTGTCGGATGAGGAAGCGCGGCGACGCGGCACCCAGAAGACGGTCCTCGAGAGACGTGCGCCACCCACATTCGACGTGTTGATCGAGATCCAGACCCGTGACCGTTTTGCGGTTCATCTCGACATTATGGTATCTGTGGACGCGCTTTTGCGCGGCTTCCCCCTTTCCCCTGAGATCCGGACGCGCGATGCGGATGGCCATATCCGGATCGAGAAAGCCATCGCGGCTCCGGGCTCCAGGCTAGATGCCAAGGAGACAAAACCAACCCGGCGCGGGCGTCAGCCTGCGCCTGCCTCCGAGGAGCCAACCCCGACCGCCACGCGGCTCGAGCAAGCCAATGCCACGCGCTTTGAGCCCAGCCGCAGCGCTGCGCTACAGACGGTCAAAGTCTATCCACATGGTGTGGCGCGCAACCGGCTTATGCAGGCTGCCAAAAGACTGGGTGTGCCTGCCGTCGTTGTGAAAGATGTGAGCGATGCCAATGCGCTGGTAACACTCAAGACCTACTACCGCGACCGCCAGCAGACGATCGTGGATGCGGAACACCGCGGCATGCCGATCTATGTGCTGCGCGCAAACACGGTCACGCAGATGGAACAGTTCCTGAGCGATCTCTTCAACCTGTCCTCGCCGGACCAGTTCGTATCCTCGGACTTGACCGACGTGAAGTCACAGACCCAGCAGGCGATCTCGGCGGTGCTCAACGGCGAGCGCTGGGTAGACCTGCCGCCGGGACCGGCCTTGGTGCGGCGCCTGCAGCATGAGATGGCGCGCAATGCAGAGCTGGTCAGTCACTCTTACGGTAAGGAGCCGCGCCGGCACGTGCGCATCTTCCGAGAATAGACAATGGACACCAAACAAGCTAGCAGGGACAGGCTCGCACCTGTCCCTGTTTTTTTTCGCTACTTATGGATTGCGCGGCGCTTCTCCAAGCGTTACCTGAACCTGCACGGTGTCATTCCCCCGCACGATATCGAGTGTCACCGGATCCCCTGGCTGG
Source organism: Anaerolineales bacterium (assembly GCA_036833655.1). Lineage (GTDB taxonomy): Bacteria > Chloroflexota > Anaerolineae > Anaerolineales > Villigracilaceae > Defluviilinea. The sequence goes on from DAITPI010000132.1 coordinate 4,400, forward strand.
AGCTTGAACAAGGTGTTGACGTAGGAATGGCTCTCGTCCAGGGCGACGTCTCCAATCCTGGTAATAATATCTCCCTCCTGTACACCTGCTTGACCCGCAGGACTGTTCGCTGAGACCCTTGTCACGTAGACACCCCATTTCGCCGGCAGGCTATACACCGCGGCGATCTCCGGATTGATCGGCTGGAAGCTGATGCCCAGATAGGGCCGGGCGAAGTAGCCCTTCTCCAGGATTTGCTGCGCCACGGCCTGCGCCGTATTCACCGGGATGGCAAACCCCAATCCCTCGGCGACATCGCCGCTATTGGTGTTCCGCACTACCAGGGTATTGACGCCAACCACCTGACCCGCCAGGTTGACGAGCGGCCCGCCCGAGTTGCCGTGGTTGATCGCGGCATCGGTCTGGATCAAATCCTCGATCTGGTAGCCGTTGCCGGTATCGATCGCTCTACCCGTCGCGCTGACCACGCCCACCGTGACTGTGTTCTTGAAGTTGCCAAGCGGCGAGCCAATCGCGATCACAGAGGCGCCCGGCTTCAGAACGTCCGAATTTCCGAGGGTTGCCACGGCAGGTACTTTCCCATCGGTTTTTAGCACAGCAATATCCGAATACAAGTCGGTTCCGACGATGGTGGCTTTTTCCTCCGTGCCATCGGAAAGAATGATATTCACTTCCCTGGTTCCTTCCACGACATGGTTATTGGTGAGGATATAGCCCTGATCGGAGATGAAAAAACCGGTCCCACTCACGGTCTGGTCGCCCGTGGGGCCGAAGAGCGTCATCTGGCCGGGAACCGTACCGACAACAGTGACTACCGCAGGACCCACCTTTTCCACCGCTTGCGTGATGGCAGTTTCGACATCGGTTGTATTGAGAACCAGCGTTTGTCCCGGATCTGTCTGATTTGCCGGAAGCAGCTGCTGCACGGAGGTGGGTAGATCAGCAGATCGCTGCTGGAGTGTGCGGTATACGACTGCGCCGCCTGCCAGGGCCCCCGCGACCGCCGAGCCTGCGGCGATGGCAATCACAAGTAAAATATACAACGTGTTCTTCCACGACATTTTGCCTCCTTACGAGTGGCCCGGATTGTAGTCCTGGAACGTTAATGACAATTAAAATCGGCGATAGAACTGAGTTAGAGCTGCTGTAACCCTGCCCATGGAAAACCGTCTTTTAAGCGCAAGGATTGTGTCCGTTCACAAACATCGAAGCCTCAGGGAGTGGGCAAAGCGCTATGAAACGGTTTCCTTATGTATCTGTGATTCTCGAAAACACGGAAGGCGAGGTTCTGCTATTGCTGCGTGAGGACAGGTCGACGACCGTCTATCCGAATCACTGGACCCTGATCGGTGGGAACGTTCGAAATGACGAAACCCCCGAGACGGCTGCAGCCTGGCTGCTCAGAGAAGAGACCGGGCTGGAGATCCCGTTATCATTCTGGAAGCAGTATGATCGAGAGCATTCTCTCTTTATCATCGACCAGTATGTCTACACGGGAAAAGTGGAGGATTCCGGGAATATGCTTGTGCTGGGCCGGGATACGCAATTCTTTAACCCGTGCGAGATCGCCCATTTGCGAATTGGCTATGGGTTCAAAGCGCTTCTGCAGGAATATCTTCTAATTACAGATCGGTAATTTCCATGTTCATTACGCTCGAAGGACCGGAAGGCTCAGGCAAGACCTCGCACATTCCCCAGCTCGTGGAGTATCTGCGTGAGCAGGGGTACACCGTGTTCTCCACGCGCGAACCCGGTGGAACCTCGATTGGCGAGCAGATCCGGGAAGTGATCCATGACCTGAAGAATGAGGAAATGCACCCGCGCACCGAGACGCTCCTGTACCAGGCTGCCCGCGCCCAGATCGTGGAGCAAGTCATCAAGCCTCGCCTGCAGGCAGGCGAGGTCGTGATCTCCGACCGTTATTACGATTCGACGATTGCCTATCAAGGTTATGGACACCAGCAGGATTTGGAGCAGGTCCGGGCCCTGGTGAGATACGCGACCGGGGGCTTGACGCCAGATTTGACGATCCTGCTCGATGTAGAGGTGGAGGAAGGACTTAGAAGAAAGAAGAAAGATAATGAGTGGAACCGGCTGGATGCCTATACAGTAGAGTTCCACCGACGTGTCCGGGCGGGGTACCTGGAAATGGCACAGCAGGAGCCGCAGCGCTGGGTGGTGATCGATGCCGGCAAAGCATGGGACGAAGTGCAGAAAGAGCTCAGGTCCGTGATCCTGGGGCGAACAAAAAGGGCATAAATCGCTCTGTCCGGGATTGCCATTCCGTCAATTCCTCCCCGGTTTCACTGCCTGAGAGGGATTTTTATTTGCCGGGACTTTGCGATACAATGCGCCCATGACCGCTGACTCGCAAAAGAATCTCGAAGCTCTAAAAGCTGTCGGACGCGTCTGCGCCGAGACCCTACGCAGGATGATGGATGCCACACGCCCGGGGATGACGACTCGCGAGCTCGACGCGATCGGTCGAGCGCTTCTCGAGGCGGAGGGTGCACGCTCGGCGCCGCAAGTCTCCTATGACTTCCCGGGTGCGACGTGCATCAGCATCTCGCCGGTCATTGCGCACGGAATCCCGGATGGGCATGTTTTGCAGGAGGGTGAGCTGATCCACATCGACGTGTCGGCGGAGCTGGACGGGTATTATGCCGACACGGGCGCCTCGCTGATCGTCTCCAAACGGGACCGCAACCTGGAGAAGCTGCTCGATGCCACAAAGGCGACGCTCACGAAAACACTGCACGCGGCGAAAGCAGGCAATCCCTTGAACGGGATCGGGCGCACCATCCACAACGAAGCGGGGAAGCGCGGCTATAACGTGATCTACAACCTGACCAGCCACGGGATCGGGCGCAAGCTGCACGAGATTCCGGAGAGCATTCTGAACTACTACGACCCGGACGATCACCGGACTCTCAACGAGGGTTTGGTTCTTGCGATCGAGCCGTTCCTGACGACCGGTCTGGGACGGGTGATCGAGGAGGGCGACGGCTGGGCGTTGCGCACCGTGGATCGAGCGATCGCGGCGCAGTTCGAGCATACGATCGTGGTGACCAAAAACGAGCCGATCATCCTGACCCTGCCCCGCTAGCCTCATCAGCAAGTTATCTTCTGGACGGACTTACAATTGGATTTCAACTATCAAGTAAGTAGATTACGCGGGACTTTGTAGATGCAGCTCCACCTCTTCTCCACTCCCGGTGAAAACGACATCCGTGATATCGTCGAGGCAAGCCGTCCTTATCTTGAGGATAAGGATGATCCCGTCCTTGCATACATGCCGCTGGCATCCCTGTATGCCGAGCGCTGGCTGGAGCTGAACCAAACATCCTTCCGCGGTCTGGCGCGGCTGGAAACGATTAACACCGAGTTGATGTCGCCGAAGGAGATCGAAGATGTTCTACGCCGCGCCGCGCTCGTATATGTCCCCGGTGGAAACACGTTCCTGCTCAATCACCGTCTGCATATCAGCGGTGTGATGGGATTTCTGCGCAAGAAGATCCAGTCCGGGCTGCCCCTTGTAGGATTCAGCGCCGGGACCATCGTGTGCGGACCGAACATCCTCACATCGAAAGATATGAACACGGTCGAGACGCCGCATTTCAATGGCTTGAACCTGGTCCCCTTCAACTTTTTTGTCCACTATGCGGACGACCGCTACGGGCAGTCCGTGCACGATGACTGGCTGGCAGATTATCATTTCTTCCACGATAATCCGGTCATCCTGTTGAGCGACGGCGCTTATATCAAAGTGGATGGGAAGCGAACAATCCTTGTGCGCGGGGATGCATGGATCCTGCGCAAGGGAGAAGAGCGAGAAAAACTGGAACAGGGAAAATTGATTTCTGTCTGATTCTGTCATTGCGAGCCGAAGGCGTGGCAATCTCCTTGTTCGCCACGAGATTGCTTCGGGAAGAACGCCCTCGCAATGACATTAAAAAGAGGAGCTGAGTTATGACGGAACAATGGGTGCCCGGCAATAAAGCAGAGCTGATGTCCGCGATCCGGCGCGAGTGGAAGCTTCTAATGGATGTTGTGGACCGGCTCGATGAGCAGAAGATGACCACGCCCGACGAGGGTGGCTGGTCGCCCAAGGATAACCTTGCCCACCTCGCCGAATGGATGAATTCCCTCACCGGCTATCACATGGACAAACGCCCGGCAGAAGAAGTGATGGGTCTCACCAGGCAACAGACCGAAGGCTGGGATATGGAGGTTATCAACCCTGTACTGTTCGAGCGCAATAAGAACCGCTCCCTCGAGGAGGTGATGGAGCACCTGAAGCAGACCTATGAGCAAGTGCTTGCAAAGCTCGAGGGCATGTCGTTTGAAGAACTTTTGAAGCCGCGCTATCCGGACGAAGATCCCGAGAAACTCCCGCTGCTGCTGTGGGTGCTGGGCGATACCACCGAGCATTTTGCCGAGCATCGCCAGGTGATCGAGAGAATGTTATAACTATGGGTAACCAGGTAGGGGACGGCCACGGCCGTCCCCTACCTGGTTATTTATTCCTCATCTCCGCCTGTGTCGCCGCCCAGATCGGGGATCGCTTTTTCGATATCCTCGGGGCTCTGACCCGACTCGAGCCGGTCGACCACCTCGTCGAACTCGGGCGGGAGCTCCTCGCCCATTTCCTTTCCCATCTTGCGCATCATTTGTCCCATAGCTTTGGGATCGTTCTCGAGGCCCTCAAAGCCAGAGAAGTCGTCCGCCATGGAATCCATGCGGCTGTCCTCCGACTTCGCAATGCGGACCTTTGTCATGCGGCGGCGCACATCTTTGCTGCCACAGTGAGCACATTTGACCTTCTTTTTGCCGTATTCGGCAAAGGTCATGAATACTTCGAAGCGCTGATTGCAGGTGTTGCAGATAAAGTCATAGTTGGGCATGCGCCAATTTTAATAGATTCATGCGCAGGCGGGGAGAGAATAACTTTTGACGTTATGGCACAGGCTGCCAGGAGGGAATCGTGTAGAGTTCTCCACTGCTAAGGACGATTTCGCCGGGTTGAACAGAAGGCTCGTTTACATTCAAGAGATACAGGCTGCTTTTCGCGGGAGAAACCTGCGTGACGGCAATGAACTGGTCGTCAGATGACCATGTCAGACTGGTGACGCTATTATCCGGAGTAATAGAAGGGATTGGGGAATTCATCAGGGGTTTGATGATCGTCCCATCCGGACTGGCATAATAAAACCACATCTCCTTGTTTGG
>DAITPI010000133.1:0-9560 GCA_036833655.1 Anaerolineales bacterium
TTCTGAGTATTTTCCCCGCCCGCCGCAATCCCCGAGCTGAGGAAGACGCCCTCCGCCATCTGGGACTGATGCAGCTTCATGAACATCTCTGCAAACTCCTGCGGCTTGAACGTGGCGCGCCGGAAATCGCGTCCCGCCCGGAATGGACAGTAGAAGCAGTCCCGTTCGCAGGCGGAGGTGAGCAGGGTCTTCAGGAGCTTGATCTGTTTTCCGTTGGGGAGATGGGCAAGCTGGATGAACGCAGCCCGCTTTTCCCGTTCGGTAAGCTCAGGAGGGGCCTTGGGAGTAAAGCAGGCGGGTTTCTCGGACTCGGTCTTCGACTCACCTGCACTCCGCGCAGACCGGAATTCTTCCGCGTGCTCAAGCTCCATCTGGTCAGACAGCAACCGCAGAGTTTCGAGCTGGTCCATGCCTTCATTATAGAACAAATATTCTGAAAGTCAAGCCGGTGTACCTCCAGGTCGATGAAATCCCTACCGGGTTTCCACTCCATCGAGGCTTTGAATCGACACAATTTGCACACAAATTTTTCATTTGCGTGTCATTTGGCATTTGTATACTTCAAAGCGACTTACGGAGGTACGAATGAAAAAATCCATAGCGGCTGTGCTGATTGCACTCCTGATGACTGTGATTGTTGGGCTTTCTATGTTTGCAATCGGGGCAGCTGCATTAAGTAATCAGAAGGGTGTTGCCATATCCAATTCGCCAGCCCAGGCGTCGACGAGGCTTGACCCACAGCAAACCAGTAATGTGGCTGAATTGCAGAACCTGGTCACGCAATATCAGGACCGGGAACAACAATACCGCCAGCGCGAGCAACAACTTGAGGATCAACTTGCCCAGGCAAAGACGCAGATCCAACAGGATCAGCAGAGCCTCCAGCAGGTCCAAATGTTGCTGGCCGCTTTACAACAGCGCGGCTTGATCAGCATTAGCAATGATGGTCGCGTATTCATAAGCCAATAGACGCACAGGCTAAGAATGAAATATCTTAAACTTGGACTTCGTTTTTGGATCACCATCGCCAGTCTCTTCAGTTTTATCGGTGGCTGGATCATGCTTGTGCACGCGCCCAAGCCGGACCAAAGCGCGTCCTTGCAGACCGCTATCACAAGCCCACGTCCCACCCTGGAACCGCTTGCGCCTCTTCCCAGTTTTGGGGACGATGACGTTCGCCAATCAGGTCCGGCGTTCTTCGAGGCGCAGCCCCGGGTACGCTCCCAATCTAACCCGTTCTTTGTCACAGGTGGATCATGATCCGTTCGATCGAATTCCGGGCAATGAACACTTCAGTGACCCTGGCGGCAGAGGGGCAGGGGGCCGTTGCCGGCTTCTATGCAACCAGACTGTTCATTGACCAGTGTGAACAGCGCTTCAGCCGCTTTCTTCCGGCAAGCGAGCTTTCCGAGCTCAATCGTTCGGCAGGCGAATGGCTGCAAATCTCGGAAGACTTGATGGATCTGTTGCAAATCTCAATGAAATACTACCAGGAGACGGAGGGTCTGTTCGACCCGTCGATCCTGCCAGATCTGCAGCGGGCCGGCTACGACCGCAGCTTCGACGAGATCCATACGCGTGGTACGGTTGCTGTTTTCCCTGCATCCAACAGGAAGTCAAGACCTGCCTTTTCAGACCTGCAGCTCGATCGGGCAAACAGACGCGCCCGGCTGCCGCGTGGTATGCAGGTTGACCTTGGCGGGGTCGCCAAAGGCTGGATCGTCAAAAAGGCTGCGCTACTTCTACACAGGTATGCGGAGGTATGTGCGGTAAGCGCCGGAGGGGATATCTTGTTCATTGGGCAGCCGCTGGATGGCGAGCTGTGGAACGTCTATCTGGAAGACCCGCGCAACACCACCGAGATGCTCGCCCAGCTACGGAGCCGCGCAGGCGCCGTAGCCACTTCATCCATTATGAAACGCAGCTGGCAGTATGGAGACAAGGTGCGCCACCATCTCATCGATCCGCGCACCGGTGAACCTGCGGAAAGCGAGTGGTTGAGCGTCACTGTAATTTGTCCGGATGTGATCGCTGCGGAAGTCTATGCAAAAGCGATCCTGATCGCGGGAAAGAGCGGATTTTCAGACCTGCTGCAGCCAAAGCCCGAGATCACCTTTATTGCAGTGGACCTGCAGGGCAACTTGCTGGGCTCACCCAACTTGCAGGGAGTACATTTATGAATTCGCATCAGACACAATCGTATCCGCCAGCACAACTATTTAAACCCCTGGCGACGATCCTGCTCGTCGGCTTACTCTTCGCTGGCATGCTGGCCGTCATCATGCTGGGCCAATCGGTAGCGGATGCCAGCCTGGCACAAAAACTGAAATCCATCTTTGGCACGGATTCCGTTCAACTCTGGTGGTATATCACGCGCGCCGCAGGGCTGACGGGTTATCTACTTACATGGCTTTCCATGATCTGGGGCTTTGCAGTTTCCACAAAGCTCCTGCAGCCTGTACTGGATAATACGTTCACTTATGATTTCCATGAACATCTTTCCCTGCTTGGTCTGGGCTTCATTGCGCTTCACGTGATCGTGCTGCTCTTTGACAAGTTCCTGCCCTTCAGCCTTCTGCAAATCCTGGTGCCGTTTATGGACAGTTACCGACCTTTCTGGGTGGGATTGGGGATCATCAGCTTTTATGTCCTTCTGCTGGTCACGTTTACCTTCTATCTGAGGCAGCAGATTGGCGTACGGGCATTCCGCTCCATCCATGTTTTGAGCCTGCTTGGTTATCTGGGCACCACGTTGCATGGCCTGTTTGCCGGGACCGACTCGGCGCTGCCAGTGGCAATGTGGCTTTACGCGGGGACTTTCCTCACTGTCATCTTCCTTTCCATCTACTGGCTGATCATGCGTCTCTTTGGCAAGCAGGATGCACAGGTGGAGGTCACTCATGTTGGAGTCCGGAAACCATACCAGCACGGATAATTGACAGGCGCTCTTTGGCGGATGACAGAGTATCGCCGGGGATGAAAAGATCAGGGAGGGAAGGCAGGCTTCCCTCCCACAGCGTACGGCTAAGTCTCTCCTCCCACCAGATACCAATAAAACTTGAGCTGGTCTGTGGCCGCCCACACCCAGCTACATTGGCATCATTGGATCCATGATCATGTAGTTGCGCATCATGGTCATGTCTTCATGCTCGAGGATGTGACAGTGATACATATACATGCCCATGTGCGGCCCGAACCTCATGGCGATCTTGACCCGCTCGCCGGGCCAGACCAGGACGGTATCCTTCCAGCCAGTATCGACGAGCCCCTGGTTGATCGTCGCGTAGCTGCTGGTTGCAGGAACCGTGCGCTGCACTACCTGGAACTGGACATTATGCATGTGCATCGGGTGCGGGATGGGGGAGTTGTTGATCCATTCCCAGGCCATGGTCTCATCGCAATAGACCATTTCGTCGTCAGCCACCTCCATCATTTCAAAGACCCGCCCGTTGATCGTCCAGGTCATCATGCGTCCCATCTCGAGCGTGAAGGGACGCGGCATAGCGTAGTTCGGCACGTTGCTGGCATCATAGCGAATCGCCAGAGGCGGAAGGGGACCCAACGCCGGTTTTGTGGTCGCTTTGCGGCTCACGTTCACTTTCAGGATATCGAACGCGGCGCCCATGGCCAATCCGCCCATCATGCCTCCGCCACCTCCCATACCGCCGCCGCCCATGCCTCCGCCCCCACCTCCCATCATCCCGCCCATCGGATCAAACGAGAGGCTGCGCAGCGTGATCTGTTTGCCCGCAAGGGAAGCGAAATCCACCCAGATATCCGCTCGCTCGCCCGGCATCAGCATGACATAGGGTCGGGTCGCCACTGCCGGCAGCAGACCGCCATCCGTGCCGATGACTTTCAGAGGCATGTTGTTGCTCCAGGCAAGTTTGTAGGTGCGCGCGTTCGAGCCATTGAGCAGGCGCAGACGATAGCTACGCGGCTCCAGAGTGAAAGCTGCGTTCAGTTTGCCATTCACAAGGATGCGGCTTCCCAGATATCCCCACATGTTATTCGGGTTGTAGAGGATCTGATTGCTGCTGTCGAAGTTCCGGTCCTGGATGACGACCGGGATATCATTTAATCCGGTGCTGGCGCCAGGCACTGCCAGGGCCTCGTCGTCGTCCCAAACGGATAACAGTCCCGCCATGCCCATCACCACCTGCTCGGCTGTGCGCATGTGCGGGTGCGGGTGGAACCAGTATGGTCCCGCCCGGTCAATGATCTGGAACTCATAGATCTTGGTCTCGCCCGGACCGATGGCTGTCATCGGATGCCCATCACAACTCTCAGGGACGCGCGGTCCGTGCGGGTGAATAACGCTGTCCTCGGCAAGGTTGTTGTGGAAGTAGATGCGCAGCTTTGTACTGGTTTTGGCGCGGATGACCGGCCCCAGATAACTCCCCGGTATGGATTGGACCGTCGCACCCGAGCCGCTCAGCAGCTCACCTTCGTAGCTCCAGACTCGGGTCGGCGAGCCAGATAGAATCTGGACCCATTTTTCCCTGGCAGTGATGGCGATCTCCGCATCCGGCATGAACGGTTCCATTTGCCACGATGAGGCTCGCTTGAAGATGGAATTCAGGGAATTACCGAAGAGCAGGCCTCCATAGCTGATGCCAGCCAGTTTTAGGAAATCGCGCCGGCTGATATTTTGTGAACTCATCTTGTACCTCCGTTTCTGTTTCTTCACCTGAATATAGAAAGAAAAAGCTTTGTCCTACTGAGCGAACATGTTGTAATTTTTATGTTACACAAGCATGCCATTTTTTTGCTCTGAGGAGCAGACTCTGCTCCTCAGAGCAAATTCTTTCCATTCCGATTCCTCCTTTACTCCGGGCTTCCGGTTACCGCGAAGGGTTGCATCATCTCATTCTCTTCATGCTCGAGGATGTGGCAGTGATAGACATATTCTGCAGGAAGCTCGGTACCGGACGGCACATCGAACCTGGCGATCACACGAGTGATCTCGCCAGGCATGGACTTGACGGTGTCTTTCCAGCCCATTTCCTCCGGACGAGGCGGAACAGCAAGTCCCGTAACATAGTTGATCACTGGCATTGCATTACCTACCATCCAATCTGCAGCATATCGTGCGGCATTGAACGGCTGCCGGTCGTACACCTGGAATTGAACGAGATGCAGGTGCATGGGGTTCGCGTCCACAGTAAGGTTTACGAATTGCCAGCATTGTAGGCTCCTTTGCAAAAAGAACGAGAGAGGTCCAATTACTGACGACTCGATGAGTCTGGATTTCTAGTGAATCGTGATATTGCCTCCTGTCAACGCGCCGCCGGCTGTATAGCCATCCCACGCGGGGATCGAAATCGTGAATGTATCTTGAGAACCGGGTTCGCTATCCGTATCGATCTGCACCGTGAAATTGGCGACCGATCCATCGTTGACGATTGCGATTCCCGTAATCCAAACATGATTCCCTTCTATGAGAAGCAGATCGAAGGATATCGCCTTGACTCGCAAATTCATCTGATGGTCCTGATAAATTAAGTTGCCTTTGGGTGCATCGTCACCATGATGGAAATCAACAACAAAGCCAAATGTAAGCTGGTTGCCACCCCTACCCGGATCAATCACGCCTCCACCGGTCACTTTTCCGGGCGTGCTCGTGAGCGGTGTTGGTGTCGGCGTGCTCGTGGCAGTATCCGTTAGCGTGCTGGTGGGGATCCCCGTTGGAGTATCGGTAGGCGTATACGTCGGCGAGCTTGTCGGCATGTCGATTGCTGTACTGGTAGGGATATCGGTTGGGGTGTCTGCTCGCGTAGCGGTCGCCGTATCGGTCGGTGTGCTTGTAGAGGTGCTGGTAGGGGTCTCTGTCGGAGTGCTGGTTGCCGTACTAGGAGGCGTCTGCGCTGGGGTATTCGTGGCTGCATCTGTGGGGGTGGGCACCTCTGGAACGGGCCCGAGCAATGTAAATGCGGCATCACCTGGTGCGAGCCGGTACAAGATATCTCCGCCAGCACCCGCTCCTCTCTGGAAATGGTTCCCGTCTCCACCGGAACCTGCCGCTAGACACCAATCTGGGATACTACCATGCTGGAAAGCTTCGATCTGTACCCAGTATTTCACTCCCGCCGAAGCCACAAACGCTGTCGGGAGGCTAAAACTGTAGGAATACAATGTGGCTCCGCCAATCGTGCCAATCGGTGCCTCGGCTGCGTTTCCGCCCACGCGGTACTCCACAAGGGGCGCTCCGGCAACCGCTGGCTCCGTTCCCGCGGCGATGGAGGGATAGATGCTCACTTGAAAATCAGCAACCGGTCCACCAGCGCCGAACTTGATTGGATCGTATAAGCCAAACCACTGGATCTCAGAAATGGTCTCGTTCGACTGAAGTGTGAAATTGTCCCAGATATACTGGTCGAGGTCGCTGCCATCCGGATCCAACCACGCCGACAAAAGCAACTTTCCGGATGGGTCAACGGGCTGGTTGTAAAGAACCCCTGTTACTAAGACAGGCTCATTTGCCGCTAGAGGCGACGGATCCATGGCAGGATCTGATGCAGCCATGCCGTTACAGGATGCCACAAAAAGCAGCCCCACTGCGACCCAAAAGGAGAACAGGCTATGAAATACTTTGAAGAACATAGAGTCTCTTCAATAATTGCACATCCATGATGCCAGGCTGACAGCTATCATACTCTCTGTTCCACTGGCAGCCCTGCTGAAGGTTCAATAAGATGCTTCGTCTTTCAGTTGGAGCTTGATAATCTCGCTCCGTAGGAGGGGCCTGGCGCCAGTTCAAGACTGGCGCCAGGCATCGAACTGAATTGATTACGGATTTGTCGTGATGGGTAACGGAGTAGCGTTCACCCAGGGGGTAAAGACGATTGTGCCGTTGTTTGCGCGGATGCGGAACCAGTACTGGGTATTTGGAGTCAGACCAGTTTGCGTAAGCGTTGAGGTATTAGCGGCAACTGTCACAGTCGTGAGACCTTGCGTGAAGAGCACATTTGTCGCTCGCTCGATCGTAAAGCCTGTCTCATTGTTGGAGTTGTCGGCCCAGGTCAGGATCACCGAGCGCTGTTTGTTCTTATTCGGGCCGTTCACAGCGCCGAAGTTGCTCGGTGCGGCAGGAAGCGCCGGTACGACTGCGGAGGTGCTATTCGAGAAGGCTGACGTGCCGCCAGCATTGGTCGCTGCCACCTGATAGGTATAGATGACGTTCTGTGGTCCTGCCGCCACTGCCGTATCGTTGTACGTGACAGTGCCTGTGCCGTTGAAAGCGGAGGCTACAGCAAGCTGAGTGAAGGCACCGCCATTGACAGAGCGCTGGATCACGAATCCAGTCTCATTGATGGCATTGTCAGTCCAGCTCAGGCTGACCAGTGGACCAGCCTGGAGTGCTGCGATCAGGGCCGTTGGAGCTGCGGGCGCAACGACTGTACCTACAGTTACAGAAACTGTATTCGAATACGCTGAATTCCCAGCGAGGTTTGAGGCTGCCACACGATATGCATAGGTCTGAGCCGCTGACTGCGCTTTGACCGTGGTATCGGTAAAGGTGACATTGCCGGTGCTGTTGCGGGCGGGCGCTGTAGCGATCTGTACGAATGCACCTCCATTATCGGATCGCTCGATCACAAACCCAGCCTCATTTGTGGCATTATCTCTCCAGGTCAGTCTGACCTGTGGTCCAGCCTGTAATGTCGCGCTCAGAGTGGTGGGTGCAGCAGGGGCGGTACCCAGCTTGACGACATCGGAGATGGACTTCGCCGTCATGGTTGGGAATTCCAATCCGTAGCCAACCGTGTTCTGAGCCACAATTCGATACTGGTATGCCAGACTTGGGTTATAGGTACCGGGAACCGTAAAGGAGCGTGGACCTGTGCCGTTCGCTGCACTGAGCGGTGAGACAAGTCGCCCTATATCAACCCAGGTGTTCGGCCAGGTCAGGCTTTGGATTACATACTCTGTCTCAGCGATGGAATTATCGGTCCAGTTGAGCACCACGCGCCGATTACTGCCACTTCCGGTGAATGTAGTGGGAAGAAGGGTGGGTGTCTTGGGAGGCAATACAACAGACACGGGTCTCATCATATCCATTTCCTCATGGCTCAGGATATGACAGTGATAGGTATATTCCCAACCGAAGTTGACAAGCTGGTTGACAATGGGGTTGGTCGGGTTACCCTGAGGATCGATGTTGTTGAACATGGCTGTCGAGCCAAGCGGCATCATCGGGTTCAACGGTCGGATAGAGTTGGGGAGTTCGAAAGGCACCTGTGGGATGATCGGTCGCAGAGCGACAATGGTATCCTCGAGTGGCGACACGCGTACCGTGTCTTTCCAGCCCAGTTCGGAGGCTTCGGTTGGAATGATGATGTTGTCCCAGGTGACCCGGTTCACGATTTGTACGTCATACAGGTGGAAGTGGATTGGGTGGGTATCGACGCCGTTATGCGTGATGCGCCAGATCTGGGTTCCATCGTCTGCACTGGATATCGGTGTGATCTTGACGTCGCTGACGGGCAAGCCAGTTGTTGCATCATAGGTTACGGCAGCCTTCGGCAAGTTGGTCGCATCGATGAGCTCGGTGGGCGGGTTCACAAATGAATAGAGCACAACGTTTTGTGCCCCCGGTGTCGGCGGCTGGGCCTCCACACCAATGTTGGCGGTCATGCGCCCGAATTCGTCAAACGTGGACGAGTTCATCTCATCATGAAGTGCCTTTGGCTGAAGTGGCATAGTCATCTTGATGCTCGGTGCAGACAGCGTGTTGAAGCCAAAGACCGAGGTGTCGTTCACGCGCACGAACCCATCACAGGTTTGTGAAGTGCTATTTGGTGCGTTGCAGTTGGCGCCAGCGGCGAAGCTGGTGCCATAGGCTGAATTGTAAGCAGCCTGGCCGACGATGATGGGGTGCTGGCCCGATTCAAACACACCGGAACCATTTGCCTTGTGTGCAAAGGCAGCCTGAAGTGCGGCCAGATTGAAAGGTTGTGCCGCGGTGCCAGCGATCTTGACCTGCATGATGGTGCGGGTGTTCGGTCCGTAACCGGGCACGATGGCCGCAGCGCCGTTGGGGCTCATATCCGGGGCGCCGGTGTAGTAATCGTAACTTGGCACACGGGCCGGGAAAGCCGCCGGGGCATCGTTATAGAGGATGAGGGTCTGACCGGCGAACTTCGAGAAGTCCACGATCACGTCGGCGCGTTCTGCGGGAGCCAGGAGAAGCGAGTGCTGGTCGACGTTGCCGACGTCGAAGCGCGTCGGGTCGGTGATCCAGGTGGTCACCTGCTGGCCGTCGATGACCGCAGGGGCCGGCAGGAACCCGCCCTCGCTGCCGATCTGGACCCAGTCCGGGCCGGGCAGGCTGATGGCGGTGTCGGGGTTCGGGGAGATGTTGGGGTCGAGCTGGGCGGCGGCGACCTCGGCGGCCTTGAGCGCGACCTCGCTGTCGGTCACGGTCGTGGGGTCGGCGACGACCGGCACCGGCGCCCGCCGGGTCCGCTGGCGGAGCAGCCACTGGAGCAGGAAGTACGGGCCGTCGTACTTCTGGGTCTCCCCGGTGGCGCTGTCGCCCACCACGACCGACGGCCGGT
>DAITPI010000134.1:0-9539 GCA_036833655.1 Anaerolineales bacterium
ATCGTCTACGGGCGAGGTCCGCTGTTCTTTGTAGCACTGCGGGACGAGATGGGAGCCGAAGCCTTTGACGCCTTCCTCCGCGAATACACCGAGAGCCTCTCCTGGGAGATTGCCACGCCCCAGGCTCTTCAATCGCTGGCAGAGAAACACTGCGGTTGCGACCTGGAGGGACTCTTCAACAAGTGGGTCTATTAGCTGGCGGGGAACGCCAGTGGAATCCGCACGCGGCGTTGCTCTACCCACGCCCTATCAACAGGAGTATAATCAGCCCCGCCCAGCCTCAGGCTGGTATTTTTATGATTGACTTCCTTTTTCTAACAAGTATTGCGTTAGAAATCCTAAGGATGGAGATGACCAACGCATGATCCGAAATCTTTATACCCGCCTGGCTTTCATCCTCATCGTCGCAGCTCTTGCCATCTGGGCGGACATGAGCGATGTTATCCAGGTCTATAACCCCTTCAACGACACCGTTCTATATAATCGGAATATTGCTCCCCGGCTTGGACTGGATTTACAGGGAGGCCTGCAGGTGCTTCTGGAAGCGGACCTTCCGGCTGACCGGCAGATCGACGCGCAGGAAATGGAGACCGCTCGCGCCATCGTCGAGAACCGTACCAACGCCCTGGGCGTAAGTGAAAACCTGATCCAGGTCGCGGGAGAACGCCGCATCGTAGGGGAATTCCCGGGCGCCGAAGATTCGGGCGCCATTCTCGACATCATTCAGCAGACTGGCTTACTGGAGTTCGTCGACACGGGTGATTACCGCCCCGAAGAGGGCACGATCCTGCAGACCGACTTTGCCTCGGGCACGACAACCCAGCCTACCGCCCAGCCCACAGCCACCGCCGGAGCCACGCCTGGAGCGACCCCGGCTGCCACGGAGACCCCGACCGCCGAGTCCCAGACTGTCTATCACACGATCATGACTGGAAAGGATCTCAAGAGCGTCACGGTCGGGCAGCCAACCGGAAGCCTGAACCCTGTGCTTGATTTCATTCTCTCCCCGGAAGGCACAAAGATCTTTGCCCAGCACACGGCCGCCAACGTCGGCAAGATCCTGGCAATCACCCTGGATAAACGCGTGATTTCCGCACCCAGCATCAACGATCCGATCCCCGACGGGCAGGGCCAGATCAGCGGCAACTTCACCGCCGAATCAGCAAATTCCCTGGCAGTGCAGCTGCGCTACGGTTCGCTGCCGATCCCTCTGAAAGTGGTCGAGACCCGTGTCATTGGTCCAACGCTCGGTGAGGACTCGCTTCGCAAGAGCCTGATCGCGGGCGCGGTCGGCCTCACGATTGTGGTGCTTTTCATGGGCATTTACTATCGCCTGCCGGGTATCACCGCAGATATTTCCATCCTGCTCTATGCAGTCATTCTGTTTGCTGTCTTCAAATTCCTTGGGGTCACGCTGACGCTGCCCGGCATTGCCGGCATTATGCTCAGCACCGGATCGGCGCTGGATGCGAACATCCTGGTGTTCGAGCGCTTGAAGGAGGAGCTGCGCGGCGGACGCGTCCTCAAGCAGGCATTCGACCAGGCCTGGAGCCGCGCCTGGCCGTCCATCCGCGATTCGAACATCGCCGCGTTGATCACGGCGGGCATCCTGTTCTGGTTCGGCAACACCTTTGGAGCGACCATTGTCAAAGGCTTCTCACTTACGCTTGCCATTGGTGTGGTTATCAGCTTGTTCTCGTCGCAATTCATCACGCGCACGCTACTGGGCCTGGCACTGGATTCGCTCAAGCTCAAAAACTACGAACGTTGGTTCGGTATTTAGGAAAGGGATAGTATGAATATCCTTGGAAAACGCTATATTTTCTTCGGGGTTTCGCTGGCACTCATTATTTCGGGATTGATCATCCTCTTCGCCGGCAAAGTTCCCCTCTCGATCGACTTTACCGGGGGCAGCCTGCTCGAAGTGACGTTTGCAAACCGATCACCTCAGCCAAGCGAGATCATCCAGATCTATGAGGCTGCGGGCATCCAGGATGTGCAGGTGCAGACAAGCGACACCGGCTCCTACGTGATCCGTTCCCAGTTCCTCAATAACGAGGACCGGAACCGGGTCCAGGCTGCTCTCACCGAGAAGTTTGGCGAGGTCAACGTCGTCCGCTTTGACAGTGTGGGGCCGAGCATTGGCCAGCAGGTGACCTCGCGTGGCGCGATGGCCGTGACAGTTGCATCCCTGCTCGTGGTGCTATTCATTGCCTGGTCGTTCCGCGGTGTGCAGAATGCGTTCCGCTATGGCATCTGCGCTATCATTGCCATGATCCACGATGTGGCGATCATCTTTGCGTTTACGGGATTTGGCGCCCTGCTCTTTGGCTGGGAGATCGATTCCCTGTTCCTGACCGCCCTGCTGACCGTGATCGGTTTCTCCATGCAGGATACGATCGTGGTGTTCGATCGCATCCGTGAGAACTCGAATATCTATCGCCGACTGGACTTCGAGACGCTCGTGAATCACTCCATTGTCCAGACATTGCAGCGCTCGATCAATACCCAGTTGATGACTGTGGAATTTCTGCTGCTGGCGCTGGCGCTGTTTGGGGGTGTAACCCTGCAGGAATTCGCATCTATCCTGCTGATCGGCCTGCTGAGCGGTACGTATTCTTCGATTTTCATTGCCGCCCCGATCCTGGTACTGTGGGAAAAGAAGGAGTGGAGGAACTGGTTCCGCCGCGGTGCAACTGCCTAGCTCTCCAATCCGGATATCCCCCGATAAAGAAAAACTCCCCTCGTGGGAGTTTCTTTTTGCGCTAGTAGTAGATCCTTACGAGGGCGCCGACGTACCGGGCGACCAGGCTGACAAACGATGCCCGGCGTACAGCCAGGAGCCGAACAGGATATTCCTCTTCAAATTCCTTCAGCCGGAGAAGCAATTCTATGACGTCCTGGTTGTGATTTAGCCGATACATTGCCCGATCTGACCTTATCGCTGGGTGGAATATCCTTGCACATAGTCAAGACGAAATTCGCAACGGGAAGTTACAAAAACGTTTCCGTCCGGCTACAAAGCCGGACGGAAGTGGAAACAAATCTATACGGACGACACCGTGGTCACGTCCGAGCGGCCATGGAGACGGGTCTAGCCGCCCAGCTCGACGGCCAGGGCATCGTAGTAGGTGCCGGCGCCGAAACCATCGATCAGGATATGATCGAGCGGCTTCATATTTGGCAGCTCTCGCAGGAAGGCAATCATATTGGATGCCGCGCTGACGTTGCCAAACTCGCTCAACAGCCAGGGCATCGGCAGGACAATCCCCTCGTTCTGCAGATGCTTCTCCTTGAGCTTGTTGATCTTGTAATTGGCATGGTGCACGATTGCCACGGCCATGGACTTGCCCGCCATACCCAGCTCATCTAGCTTTGCTTGATATGCTGCATAGACATCTCTCACCACCTGAACGCCCGTGCGCACAAAGAGCTTGACCATGCCCATCGGGCCCGCCATGGAAATGGAAGAGCCATCCTCTGGCTCATGCATTAGACCTGCCACGCGGATATTGTTCTCCAGGGGCTCGGTCACATCGATGTTGGTCGCGCCGTCAGTCCTTTGCGGCGAATGGGGATAATACATCTGTACCTGCAGCACGCCTTCGTCATCGAAGACTTCGCGTGATTGGCCCGCCAGGAACTTCATGGTCTTGCCCGGGATAACGCCCAGAATGCCAGCCGCGTTACCGAACATCTGCAGTGCGATCGGATCGTGCGAGGAAACGATGAACCGGCTTAGCCCTTCGATGCCGCCGACAAGCACTTTCTTGCCGTACAGCGAATCTGCGATGTTTTGATCGAGCTGCTTGTTCTCGGGCAGATCGGGATTCAGCGCCAGGTGCAGGCTGCTGGTGGAGCCGTCGCAAGCCTTGTGGATTGCCACCTTGAGGGCGCTATCGGGGATGCCCGCCGCCTGGCTGATCCGGTTGAGATAATCCTCCGAAACCGGGGCGCTCATACCGATCAGGACCGCCTCCACCTCGGAGGGCTTCCAGTTACAGGCTTTAATCGCTTCCTTGAGAAAACGCGTCCCCACCTCGACCTCGAGCCGGGTGTGCTCCTCGCGGGTCAGGTTCAGCGGCAGATGGTGTCGGCTGAGAAAACCCAGCTCGGACAGATTCAGCGTTTCGTTGGAAGCGAGCGGACGCCCAAGGCGCTGCTCCAGAAACATGGGTAAAGACGCATTGTCATAGCTTTCGCCCCAGGTGCCGTATACGCCTGCAATGCCCACGGCCTGGTTCGAGACACATTCGATCCCAAAAGGAATGCCCTGCCCCACATTGATCATTCCCTTCTCTACGTTGGGGCGGTCAAAAAAGGATATTTTCGTATTCGCGACTGTCATTTAATTACTCCTTGCTGCCTACTACCATCGAAACCCCATTGTGTTTTGAAAGTTTCGCTCCTATGCGAAGTCGGTAATTCGGAGGATTATACTCGTCATCACCGATTTACTTGATGAGAATCGACTTAGGGCGGCTTGACAAAATTGAAATTAGCGCTCTGGACGTTCGGGGCCCGACGATGGTAGGATTGCCTCAAACACAAACGAACCATACCACGGGCCGTCCCTCAATTGCTCTCAGGATTCTTTGCCGGAGTTCTGTAACATTCATCATGGTTGCGGCACCTATGGAATTGAGCCAAAAAGAGTAAGAATTTCGAAGTAAGGCATTTCTACAAGAAGATGAAAACGATATTGCATTGCATCTGTACAGGGCGGGGTCGCTAGCACACCGCCTCTCTCAAGAGTGTAACGGCTGACTGCCGCGAACGGTGGGCTTGACCCCGCAAATCTCCATTGTCGTCGTCGACGACTTGATTTGCTTCCACCGTTTGCAGCCGGGTAGACCCCGGTGGCAGGCAGCTGTTTTATTTATCTCAAACCGGAAGGGTAACCAGAAATGAAAATCGCAACTGATGTAACCGAATTGGTGGGAAACACACCTCTTGTCCGCCTCAACCGTGTGACTGCAGGCTCGAAAGCCGAAGTCGTCGCCAAGCTCGAATACTACAACCCGGCGCACTCCGTGAAAGACCGCATTGGCGTGGCAATGATCGATGCCGCCGAGAAGGCGGGCATTATCAATCAAGACACGATCCTGGTCGAACCGACGAGCGGCAATACGGGTATTGCACTCGCCATGGTCGCCGCAGCGCGCGGCTATCGCCTGATCCTGACGATGCCCGAGACCATGAGCAAGGAGCGCCGGATGCTCCTGCGCGCCTACGGCGCCGAGCTGGTTCTGACCCCCGGGCCCGATGGCATGGGCGGCGCGATCCGCAAGGCAGAACAGATCGCCGCCTCTGACCCGCAGCGGCACTTCATTCCGCAACAGTTCAAGAATCCCGCCAACCCGGAGATCCACCGCCGCACCACCGCCGAGGAGATCTGGCGCGATACCGACGGCAAGGTGGACGCGCTGGTCGCAGGGATCGGCACGGGCGGCACGATCACCGGCGTGGGAGAGGTGATCAAAGCCCGCAAGCTATCCTTCAAAGCCATCGCCGTTGAACCGGATGCCTCGCCAGTGCTGTCCGGCGGCGTCAAGGGCCCGCATCCGATTCAGGGCATCGGCGCCGGCTTCGTGCCAGACGTCCTGAATACGCAGATCTACGACGAAGTCATTCGCGTCAAGAACGAGGATGCATTCCAGACCGCCCGCCGCCTGGCACGCGAAGAGGGCTTGCTGGTGGGGATCTCTTCGGGGGCGGCAACCTGGGCTGCACTGCAGGTGGCAAGCCGTGATGAGTATGCCGGCAAGCTGATCGTTGTGATCATCCCGTCCTTCGGCGAGCGCTACCTCTCCACGCCGCTGTTCGCCGATCTGGCTGAGGAGAAGGCGTTGGCACAAACATAACCTGATGGTCTCGATACGGTCTGGAAAAGCAGCCAGCCCTACTCGACCATCGAGTTGGAAGGGAAATGAGTATTCAATGCTCAACACAATCCACGCAGATATCCAATCCGTATTGGATCGCGACCCGGCGGCGCGTAACCCGCTGGAGATTTTGCTGTGCTACCCGGGCTTGCACGCCATCTGGGCGCACCGGCTCGCGCACGGGCTCTGGAAGCGAGGGCGCAAGCTTTTCGCGCGCTGGCTCTCGCAGATCATGCGCGGCAGCACCGGCATCGAGATCCATCCGGGTGCGACGATCGGCAGGAAACTCTTCATCGACCACGGCATGGGAGTCGTCATTGGCGAGACGGCCGAGATCGGCGACAACGTGACCATCTACCACGGCGTCACGCTGGGGGGCACCAGCCTGCACAAGACCAAGCGCCATCCCACGATCGAGGACCATGTGGTCATCGGCGCGGGCGCAAAAGTGCTGGGCGCGATTACCATCGGCGCAAATACCCGCATCGGGGCAAACGCCGTGGTGGTCAAGCCAGCTCCGCCCAACTCGGTGGTGGTCGGGGTGCCGGGCCAGGTAGTGGTACGTGAGCAGCTCTCGCTGGTCCCCGGCGATAAAGCGGACCTGGAGCACGGCCGCCTCCCCGATACGATCACGGAGACGTTGACGGCTCTGATCGCCCACGTCGAATCGCTCGAGAAGCGCGTGAATGGCGGTGGAGTCTACGGGCCCGCTCTGCATGCGCCCGAGCACGGTATCTGGCACGCGAGCGACTTTTCGATTTAGCGCTCAGGTGATTCGCGTTCCGGCTGCAAGACGAATACCCGCCCGGTGTAGGTCAGCCGTCGCTGTGGCAGCGTGGCAATACTTTTCGCCTGGCACCGGGAGGAATGCCAGGAATTAAGCAATTTCTTCAGACCTCAGAGGGACTAGCTGTGCGAAATGTTGGCGATAACTATCCGCAGCTGTTGCACCTGATGGGGTTATGCGGTGTATAATGAAAACGCAAGGTTACCTCATGTTTTCTAAGAAAGGGAAGTAACCAGTCGCGATCACATGCCATCCAAAAACAATACTACGAAGCCCCGGAAATCCCCCAAGCCCATCACGATAACAAAGAAGATCCAAGCAAGAGCCCCCGCCAAACCGTCCCATCGAGAGCAGGATCTGACCATTGTGGGTATTGGTGCTTCGGCAGGAGGCTTGGCTGCTCTTAGTTCGTTCTTTACTGCGCTACCGGCGGATACCGGCATGGCATTTGTTGTCATAACGCATCTGCACCCCGAGCACGAGAGCCATCTTGCGGAGCTGTTGCAGAGACACACCTCCATGCCAACCATCCAGGTAACCAAGAAGATCAAGGTAGAACCCAACCGGGTCTATGTGATTCCTCCAAAGCGAAGTATCAGGATCACGGATACCCATCTGGAGACTCTCCAGTACAGGGAACTCATCGACCGGCGCACGCCGATTGACCTCTTCTTCCGCAGCATGGCGAAAAGCGGGCATTCTGATCCGGTGGCCGTCATCCTTTCGGGCAGTGGTACCGATGGCTCTGTGGGGATCAAAGATGTTAAGGAAGCCGGTGGGCTGATCCTGGTGCAATAGCCCTAAGACGCCGAATATGACAGCATGCCGCGTGCCGCCTTGAACACAGGCCTTGTGGATATCGTTCTGCCGGCGGCACAACTTGCTCAGAAGCTGACCGAGTACGTGCAGCACCGTCCGCAGCTACCCCACGACCCGGGCCAGCTCAGCGATGCAGAGGTGGAAAAGCTGCAGCGGATTCTGGGCCAGGTGCATGCCCGGACGGGTCATGACTTTTCCCAGTACAAGCGCTCGACCGTTCTGCGGCGCGTGGAGCGGCGAATGCAGTTGAACGGGTTTACTACGCTTGAAGCCTACCTGGCGTATCTCCGTGGCAACGCCACAGAGGCAAAAGCCATGTTCAACGATATTCTGATTGGCGTGACCAGCTTTTTCCGTGATCGTGAGTCCTGGCAGGCGCTCGAGCAAAAGGTGATCCCGGAGCTCTTCCAGCAGAAGGGAAATGGACAGGACACAGAACTTCGGGTCTGGTCCATTGGCTGCGCCACGGGCGAAGAGGCCTATGGACTTGCAATGCTACTCTTCGAAGAAGCCGACCGGCAAGACATACAGCCACAAATCCAGATCTTTGCTTCGGACCTGGACGAACGCTCCATCGCCCGAGCCCGTGAAGGCCTCTACCCGGCTGCCATCGAAGCCGACGTTAGTCCCGAGCGCCTGGAACGCTTCTTCACCCGCGAAGGCGAGTACTACCGCGTGAGACGCGAGCTGCGCGACGCGGTGCTCTTCACCAGCCACAACGTGCTGCGCGATCCGCCCTTCTCCCGCCAACACCTGATCGCCTGCCGAAACGTGCTGATCTACCTCCAGCGCGCGGTGCAGGAACGGATCTTCGATATTTTTCACTATTCCCTGTCCCCCCGGGGATACCTGTTCCTGGGCACATCCGAATCGGTCGAATACCTGCCAGACTTATTCAACGTGGTGGACAAGGCTCATCGCATCTACCGGGCAAAACCCGGGTCAGAAGTTCGGCCGTATATACCTACCCTGCCGCTCCGCGCCCAGCGAGCCGTCCAGCCCAGAGACAGTTTCAATAGGAACGGGCCTCCGATCGCGCGCTTCCTGAATGAGCCCGCGCTGCTCGAAGAACAACACCAGAGAGCTCTTGAGTCGTACGGTGCCCCGAGCGTGCTGATCAATGAGCAATACGTGATCTTGCACGTTTCGGAAACTGCCGGTCGATATCTTCAACAGCCCAAGGGACCGATCAGCGGCGACCTGCTCACCATTGTCCGCCCGGAGCTCCAGTTGGAGCTGCGCTCTGCGCTCTTGCATGCCTTCGAAAAAGGCAAGGCGACAATGAGTCGCCCGGTCGTTGTCCAGTTCAACGGGCACAAAAGCTGGGTCATTGTCTCGGTCCGGCCTCAATTTGAGGGCACCGGGCTGGAGAGATCTGGGGAGCGAAAGGGGCTTGTGCTCTTCATAGAAGATGAAACGACCGAAGTGGAAGACCCTGAGGAGGCGCCTGCTGCCCCGCGTACGCAGACGGGACACGAACCGATAATCGCCCAGCTGCAGGCAGAGATTAAGCACCTGCGCGAACAACTTCGAATCACGATCGAGGATTCCGAGAGCTCCAGCGAACAGATGAAGGCCGCGAACGAGGAATTGCAATCTATCAACGAAGAGTATCGCTCCGCCACCGAGGAGTTGGAAACAAGCAAGGAGGAGCTGCAGTCGGTCAATGAAGAACTGCAAACGCTAAACAGCGAGGTACGGAACAAGCTGGACGAGGTCTCGCGCGCACATCAGGATCTGGAAAATCTCATGGGCGCCAACGAGATCGCGACTCTCTTCCTGGACCGCGAGATGCGCATTCAGCGCTTTACGGCTGGCGTCCAGCACCTGTTCAGCATGCTGCAAGTCGACCGCGGGCGGCGCATCGGTGACCTTACCAACAGGCTGGGCTACACTGAGTTTGTGGAAGATGCTGAGCGGGCTTTGCAGGAGCTGATCACCGTGGAACGGGAGCTCCATACGCCGGAGGGCAACTGGTTCATGGTCCGCCTGCGCCCCTACCAGACCGTGGATGATCGCATCGAAGGCGTGGTCATTACGTTCGTGGA
>DAITPI010000135.1:0-9494 GCA_036833655.1 Anaerolineales bacterium
CCGTGGAAATGGGAAAGCTGGCCGAACAGCTCAAGATCAACAAGCGGACCTATTTCGTCATTACCAGCCGGGGCGCGAGCGTGGACGTGCAGGGACTGCCGAGTCTGCTCGAGGCGAATCCTGCTTACATTGGCGTGATCGGCTCAAGACGCCGCTGGCTGACCACTGTCAAGGGATTGAAAGAGAAGGGCGTATCGCAAGACAAGATCGCCCGCGTCCACTCGCCAATGGGGTTGGAGCTGAACGCCGAGACGCCGGAGGAGATCGCGGTCAGCATCATGGCAGAGGTCCTGATGCTCAAGGACAAGGGCACAGGCAAGCCGATGAAACTGAAACAGGCAGAGGCACAGGTAGAGTCGAGCGTCTCGGAGCCGTGAAACGTCCGGCCTGGAATTCCGTAGAAGGAAGAGGACTGACTATGCGGCACCGGGTGACATCCTCCGCTTGTAGCGCGCCCGTGCATAGACTATAATGAAATTGCGACAACTTTCCAAGGAGAAATATCATGGCCAGAATTTTCGACGTCGTTGAATATCCCAATGAGATGCAGGATGAGATCGTCCATCGTTTCCCAGATCAGGGATTCGGTGATTTTCGCATTGGCTCGCAGGTGATCGTGCGCGAATCCCAGGCGGCTGTCTTCTTCCGGGATGGCCAGGCTCTGGATGTCTTCCGGGCGGGGCGCCACACGATCACAACCGCCAACATCCCCGGGATCATTGGCTGGATCGGCAAGGCGTTTAACGATCGCACACCCTTCACAGCGGAGGTGTACTTCGTCTCGCTGCGGGAATTTGCGAACGAGAAGTGGGGCACGCCCCAGCCGATCATCGTCCGGAACCCCGGCATGGGGCTGGGTGTGGCGCTTCTGCAGGGCTTTGGCACGTACTCCTTCCAGGTGAAGGATCCACAGCAATTTGTGACCCAGATCGTGGGCACGCAGGGCGCCTATCGCACCGGGGAGATCGAAGAGCGTCTCCGGACGATCCTGCTTTCCAAGCTGCAGGATGTGCTCGGCGAGACAACCGCTGCCCGCAGCGTCGTGGATCTCATCGGCCTTACTGAGGAAATTGGCGCCTCGGTCCGTGCCAAGGCGCAGGACGACTTCGATGCCATTGGAATGCAGCTCAAGACGTTCTATATTGGCAACCTCAAGCCCTCGAGCAAGTCGGCGCAGGAGCTGCGCGACATGGGCATGCTCGACATGGCGACCTACACCCAGCTCCAGGCGGCAGACGCCATGCGCGATGCGGCCCAGAACCCCAGCGGTGGCGCGGGTCTCACGGCTGGGATCGGCGCCGGGATGGGCATCGGCAATCTGATGCAGCAGGCGACGTCTGGCGCAATGCAGCAGCAAAAGAGCGGCGATGGCGGCGCAAAACCGGCGGGCATCCCCGATGTCATGACTCCTGCTGAGGCAGCCGCAATCCTCAAGGTCTCGGAAGAGGATGTCGTGGCGGCGATCAACGATGGCAGCCTGAAAGCTCGCAAACTGGGTAATGCCTATCGCATCAGCAAGGATGCGTTGGAAGCGTTTTTGAAGGGCTAATTCTTAAATAACACAGGGTGCGGCAGCTGCCGCACCCTGTGTTATTTAATTGGAGATTACTCCAAATCGCTCAACACATCGCTGACTGAATCGAGGATATCGCCAGCGAGCACGGAGATGGTTGTGCCAAGGTTATCCGCGGCATAGAGCCCGGCGCGGGCGTGGATCCAGGCGCCGGCGATTGCCGCCTCATACGCATCCAGTCCCTGGGCGCGCAGTCCGACGATCAAGCCCGCCAGAACGTCGCCCGATCCTGCCCGGGCTAGAGCCGGCGACGCGACCGGGATGACGGTTATCCGCCCATCCGGCGCGGCAACGACGGTGAAGGCGCCCTTCAGGACAACCACGTGACCCCATTCCTTTGCGTACCGGCTAGCAGTCTCCTGACGGCTCTCCTGGATCTCGTCTTTGGATAGCCCGGTCAGCACCGACATCTCACCCGGATGCGGGGTCAGGATCGCCGGCGCAGGCAGCAACTTGTGCCAGTCAGCGACCCTGGCAAGCAATTTCAGACCATCGGCGTCGAAGATCATGGGCGGCAGTTGCGAGTTGGCCTCCTCCTTCTTCTCGCTCTCCTGGTGGACAAAACCGATGCGTGCAGTCACTCGCTTCGAGTAGACTTTGCCCTTGAGCATGTTCTCGATAAATTCCCTGGTCGTATCTTCCATACCAAAGCCCGGTCCAACCAGCACAGCTGTGACGTGTTCGAGACTCTTCGCGAACACCTCCGAGGCATTGGCTGAGATCACGCCGAGCTCGTGGGGTAATAAGACCCACGTCGCCTCCGGAAAACGACCTGCCAGAGCAGCATGCACGGGCGCAGGCACTGCCATCGTCACGAGGCCCGCTCCCGCCCGGTAAGCTGCCTCGCCCGCGAGAGCCGCAGCTCCCGTGTAATTGACCGAGCCTGCCGCGATCAGCGCCGTGCCAAACGTACCCTTATGCGAATCGAGCGGGCGCTCGGGCAATAGCGCAGCAATTGACTCCTCATCTGCCACTTCCGTTTTCAGATCGCCGACCGAAGATAGATCGTTCGACAAGCCAATATCCACCACCTTCAGATCGCCGATATACTCGAACGCCGGTAGTCTCAGCATCCCCTGTTTGACGGCTGCCATGGTCACGGTCAGATCCGCCGGGATGGTCTCATCGGCGACCTCGCCCGAATCGCTGTCCACCCCCGAGGGACAATCCACCGCAATAACGAGCGGCGATTCCTGCAGCCCATCCAGTACATCGTTGACTTCGGACAGGATCTCAGCCATGTCCTTCTTCAGCGGCAGCTTGATGCCCGTCCCCAGCACACCATCCAGAAAGACATCGGACATCTCGATCGCCTGTGCCAGCTGCTCGAAAGGATTTTCCTTGGATAAGACTTCTCCGCCCGCTTCGAGGAAGCGTTTCACCAGATCATCCTTCTTACGCTTGACGAGATACGCGCGCGTCTTCCAGCCCTCTGCAGCCAGCGCCGAAAGCGCCACAAGCGTATCGCCGCCATTATTGCCAGGACCCACAAGCCCAATCGCTTCCAGGCCAGTGTCCTTTCCATACAGATCAAGAATAATATCGGCAAGTCCCTGGCCGGCATTCTCCATCATCTGGTCGTAGGTCAAGCCATTGTTATCCGCTTCTTTCTCGATTGCCTGCATTTGGGATACGGTAACGAGTTTCATTTGTATTCTCTCCTGTGATGCCAGGATTCTACTGCAAGTGAGGTAAAAAGCCGTGATACGGCGCTGGCTTCTTACAAAAATCAAATCCTTGTCCCGAAGATATCAGTATCGTCTTCAACAGCTGGCAATCAGACTATCCCCACAGATCGTCTGCAACATCGTCCAGTCCCAGTGCACGCAGCTTCCCGCGTGTAGGCTTGCCGGTCTCTTCATCCCAGCCGCGAGCCTGATAGTAAGCAGACAGCATTCCTTCGAGGTCGGGGACGTATCCAGCCGAGCCCCCATCGGGGAACGGCTCGAGCAGAGCTTTGGGAAGCCGGTCGTTCGTGGCAGTCAGACCCATCCGGTTGTTGATCGCGCGCTTCAGATTCCAACCGCGCTCGCCGCATTTCATCATATCCTCGACGGTCCACTCCAACCCGCAGGCTGCATTGATCAGCCTGACCTGCAGATCCGGCTCCGTGTTGGCAAAGATGCACATCACGATCGAATTAAAGACCGTGCGCCAATCCTGGTGACGTGAAACGTTGGCAGCCTTCTCGGCCTGCGCATGGCGATCGAAGTAGGTAATGCCCAGGTCCTCATGCGTATGCCCCCAGTCTACAAAGAAATAGTCAGACTGGTTGTGGCACGCCCCGCGTGGGCTCGTGGCATACGACAGCGCCATCCCCGAGACCCCGCGCGGATCGTGGTATGCCACTTCCAGTCCATTGACCTGGACCGCTTCTTCCTCGACCCCGAAATGGGCCGCAAAGCGACGCGAGCCCTGCGCCAGCAGATCGCCGCTGCCCTCGCGACGCCCGATCAGGTTGACCAGCTGCTCGATGGCATCCACGTCGCCCCACTTCAGGACAACTCCGCCCGTATCCTGTTCGGTGATGACGCCCTTTTCGAACAAATGGAACGCCAGGCCGATCGTATTTGTGCAACTGATCGTGTCCATGCCGTATCGATCGCACAGCTCGCCCAGATCCACAATCGCCTCGAGATTATCGTTCAGCAGGTTCGGTCCAAATCCCGCGATCGTTTCGTACTCGGGTCCCTTGCGCTTTGCCCGGTCGCCAAGCTTCACCACCCGCCCGCAGGCGATCACACATCCCTGGCAGGCGCTGCGACCTGTCAGTATCGTCTCGGTCATCCTGGCGCCGGAGACATTATCCACATTCTCGAACGTACCGTGCGTGTAATACTTGACCGGCAGCGCGCCCATGTATTCGGAGTAATTGGCTGCCCCGGCCGTGCCAAGCTCGCGCAACACCTTGGCTTCATTGTCCTGCTTCAGGATCCGGTTGGACTCGGAGCGCAAGGGGGCATACGCTGCCAGATCGAACACCGGGATCGAGTTCGTACCATGGACAGCAATTGCCTTGAGGTTCTTCGCGCCCATCACCGCGCCCAGCCCCGTGCGGCCTGCCATCCGGCCGTGATCGCACATGATCGAGGCGAACAAGACCTGACTTTCGCCAGCGCGCCCGATCGTGCAGATCCGCGCCGACTTTTCGCCCACCTCCTCCTTGACCCTTTCCTGCGTGGTGTAGGTATTCTGTCCCCATAGATGCGCGGCGCTCCGGACCTCGAGCTGGCTGCCGTTTAGCCACAGGTAGATCGGCCCGGAGGCTCGCCCCGTGATCCACAGACCGTCGTAACCCGCCGCGCGCAGCTCGGGACCCCAGAATCCGCCAATATTGGATTCAGCCCATAAGCCTGTCGCCGGGCCCTTCCCACAGACCACGAAGCGGCCCGTGGTGGGACCGGAAGTGCCGGTCATGGGTCCCGTCATGAAAAGCAGAGGCGCTTCAGCGGAAAGTGGGTCCAGCTCGCGGGTGAGAGAGGAATACAAAATTCGAGCGGCGAGTGATGCGCCGCCCAGGAAATCTCGTTCCCATTGCTCGGGGATGCGATATTCTTCTGTCCTGCCAGTCTGGAGGTCGATCTTAAGAATCGGTTGCATATCCAATTGTCGCTGCGAAGGGCTTCTTTTGCAACGCATCCTTCGTCCGGTTGAGAATTAATTTGCCGGGCAGAGCCTCGACAAGGGCTATAAGATTTCCGTGGTGACTTCCTGTGCGCAACGGACAAAGTCCAGCACGGTCGGTACGTTGCGCATCATGTAGCCCATACTGCCCTTGACTTTAAGCCTGGAGGTCATCATGGCAGTCATAGGGCTGAGCTTACCCGTCAGAATGCTCGTGATATCCCGGTAGGAAGCTGTCAGGGTGAAGGTCGGGGCCGCGTGCGCGTCGGGAGCGGGCTTATATTCCACATTTCGGCACGTGCCATGCCAGAGGTCCAGATAGAACGTGAGGCGCTCCGTTAGATTGTCCTGCGGTTCGACGAAGAACAGCAGGTCCCCTTCCCAATTCTTCGCGACCTCATGATAGCGGGGATCGGTGTTTAGTTTCTGTTCCAGAGCGCGGAGCCATTCTTCACTGGGGAAAATTGCAGCCATGCAGGCGCCTCCTGAAAGATTGTCAGAGGTATTTTACCATCCCACCTGGGAACCATTTTGCGCTCAAAAGTGTTGTGCTCCATGAGAGGAAGATTCGCGCCTTCGAGCCCAGAGACAGGGAGATAATAATTTTCCCTATTCTCTTGCATAATTGTCCAAAATAGTCTATGCTTAACCCAGCCTGCGTAGATGAGAGGAGGTGTGCCGACACCAAAATCTCACAGAAAACGTCGAGCAACACAAAACCATTTCGCACAAAACCGGAGGAGATCCAAATGAAGAAGCTGTACAACCTGATGATCGTCGCCGTGCTGGCATCGCTTGTCCTCGCAGCCTGTGGAGCCGCCGCGACGGCCGAACCAAAAGACTTGCTTGCAGCCATCAAGCAACGGGGATATATCGTCGTTTCCACCGATCCAAACTATGAACCTCAATCGTTCCTCAACGCCGAAGGAAAACGCCCCTCGGATACGAAATGCCCGGCTGACAACCTGACGACGGCAGAAATGCAGGGCTTCGATGTAGACGTAGCCAAATCCATTGGCGAGGCGCTGGGCGTTGAGACCTGCTTTGCCACCCCGGAGTGGGATATGATCACTGCCGGCAGCTGGGCTGACAAGTGGGACCTCAGCGTCGGATCCATGACCATCACGGAAGACCGCCAGAAAATACTGGATTTCAGCGTACCCTACTACTACACGCCGGCTGTCGTGGCTGTACGGGCCGACTCGGGTATTACGGATCTGGCTGGGCTGGAAGGCCAGGCTCTCTGCGCCGGTACATCGACCACCTACGAAACCTGGCTCAATCACGGAGATCTCGGCCCCACGGTGGACGTGATCGTCAAAGCTCCCAATGTGACGGTTGTGCCGCTCTCCACCGATCAGGACTGCGCGCAGGCGATTGCTGCCGGCCGTGAGGACTTCGTGGGCTACTCGACTGCGGAAACAGTGGTGGACGCCAATATTGCGGCTGGTTACCCCGTTGTCAAGGTTGGTAACCCGGTCTACTATGAAAAACTGGCAGCTGCATTCGACAAAGGCTCGACCCTGTCCGCCGAGTCCCTGCGTGCCGAAGTAGACAAGCTATTCACCGCCATGCACGAGGACGGTCGCCTGTCTCAACTGTCCACACAGTGGTTTGGTGCGGACTATACCAACGCTACGAAGTAAAACTCGTTTGCACCGAGCATGGAAGCGGGAGAGCCCCGCTTCCATGCTTTTCCATATCTTACAAGAGAGCAGGCTGCATTATGGCTGAATCTACCATCGCCCGCGACACCAATGAGCAACTGGCAAGAGGGAATGTGCTCTATGAAGCACAACAGCGCAAGATCCGTCATTTTCGTGCGAATGTTGCGCTCTCCTGGGGGATCCTGCTTCTTCTGCTGATGTATCTGTTCAGTGGACAGCACTTCCTGGGGATCAAGACCATCCAGCTGGATACGGATTTCATTCTTAATAACATCGGCTTCATCGCCCGGGGCGTGAACGAAACCCTTTTGGTCTCAGCGCTCTCCATCATTCTGGCGATGGTGCTTGCCCTGCTCGCAGCCCTTGGTCGCCTGTCGACCATCCCACCGGTCTACGCGCTGAGCACATTCTACGTTTCGCTCATCCGCGGCACACCGCTCTACCTGCAAATCTTTTTCTTCTTCCTGGCGTTGCCCCAACTGGGGATCATCCTGTCTGGTCTCTGGGCAGGCGTGCTGGCGCTCGGGCTCAACTACGGCGGGTATATGAGCGAAATCTTCCGCGCTGCGCTGGCTTCCGTCGGCCGGGGCCAACGCGAGGCGGCGATCGCGCTCGGGATGACGCCGTGGCAAACCATGAAGCGCATTGTGCTCCCGCAGGCGTTGCGTTTCGCCATCCCGCCGATCGGCAATGATTTCATTGCGATGACCAAGGACTCCGCGCTGATCGCAGCAACCGGCTTTGTGCACGAGATCATGTGGCGTGCGACCCGGGTGGGCCGCGCCCAGTTCCACAACTTCGAAGCCTTGCTCGTTGCGGCAGTCTTCTATTGGATGATGACCCTCGTGCTCTCCTATATTCAAAGCAGGATCGAAGCGCGCCTGGCGAGAGGGGATCGTTAATATGGCGCCGATCGTCAAAGTCACCGACCTCGACAAGTACTTTGGGCATTTGCACGTGCTCAAGGAAGTATCGCTGGAGGTTGCTCCACGCGAAGTGGTCTGCATTATCGGCCGGAGCGGCAGTGGCAAGAGCACGCTGTTGCGGTGCCTCAACTTCCTGGAAGAGCCCTCGTACGGGACCATCGAAGTGGACGGGCTCAAGGTCGCCGCAGGCGTTAGAGGCAAGGAACACCGTCAGCTTGTGCACGAGATCCGCTTGAAGACCGGCATGGTTTTCCAGGAATTCAATCTCTTCCCTCACATGAGCGTCCTGGAAAATGTGATCGAGGGTCCCGTCACAGTGAAAGGCATGGATCGCACCAAAGCCATCGAGCTGGCGGAGCAAAACCTGGATAGCGTGGGCTTGCTGTTCAAGAAGGACGAGTATCCAAACCGCCTCTCCGGGGGGCAGAAACAACGCGTCGCCATTGCGCGAGCACTGACCATGGAACCCAGGGTCATGCTCTTCGACGAGCCCACCTCCGCGCTCGACCCGGAGCTGATCGGCGAAGTGCTGAACGTGATGAAGAAGGTGGCGAAGGATGGGATGACCATGCTGGTCGTCACACACGAGATGGGCTTTGCCCGCGAAGTCGCAGACCGGGTTGTGGTCATGGCAGATGGGGAGATCGTGGAGGACGAGAGACCCGAGCAACTGTTCAGCAAGCCGAAAGACCCGCGCACCAAGGCATTGATCGACCGGTATCGCACCGGGGGCGCTTAGCTAGCATGGTCACTGCTATTACACGCGCGGTCAGCCCTCGCCTCAACGAGTGCGAGATCACTCACATCGAGCGTACCCCGATCGATCTGGAAGTTGCCCGTCTCCAGCATCGCGACTATGTACACGCCCTCGAACAGTTGAGCTGCCGCGTGATCGAGCTCCCGGCAGAACCCGATCTACCCGACTCGGTCTTTGTCGAGGATACAGCCCTGATCCTGCCCGAAGTCGCGGTCATTACCCGCCCCGGCGCCGGCTCCCGCAGACCCGAGGGCGAGTCCATCATGAGGGCGCTGTCTCCCCTTCTCCCGCTGGTCAAGGTTCGCGAGCCCGCCACGGTAGACGGCGGCGATGTGCTGGTACTGGGAAAGCGAATCTACGTGGGGTTGTCCACACGGAGCAACCAGGCTGCCGTCGATCAGTTGAATGAGCTGCTCTCTCCGTATGGCTACACGGTAAGTGGTATTCCTCTCGAGGGCTGTCTGCACTTGAAGAGCGCCGTTACGCGCGTTGACGATGAAACGCTGCTAATCAACACGAGCTGGGTCAATCGCGATTATTTTGCAGGCTACAGGCTGATCGAGACAGATCCATCGGAGCCGGCCGCAGCAAACTGCCTGCCCATCGGAAACTCGATCATCTTTCCCACTGCATTCCCGAAAACCCGCCTCAGGCTGGAAGAACGAGGCTACAGCATCATCCCCGTGGATGTCTCAGAGCTGGCGAAAGCCGAGGGCGCAGTGACCTGTTGTAGTTTGATCATTGATGAGAGACCCTAAAGGTCTCCTTGCCGGTTACACATCCCTTTGCCGGGCAAAGACCTTCAGGGTCTGGGTATCAACAACAAAATCCCCGTGATATCCGGGGATTTTTCCTGTCCATGGTGCGCTGGAGAGGACTTGAACCTCCACGCCTTTCGGCACATGGCCCTCAACCATGCCTGTCTGCCAGTTCCAGCACCAGCGCTC
>DAITPI010000136.1:0-9488 GCA_036833655.1 Anaerolineales bacterium
CCGCTTACCGCTCATCTGCAGACGTTGCGCAGTGATCTCCAGCAGACGGACCGCCAGGGTCGGTTCGCTCTCCACAAGCCTGCGGAAGACCTGGCTGGGAATGATGACCACCTCGCTATCCGTCCGTGCGATCGCGCTGGTGGATCGGGACTTCCGGGTCAGGATGCCCAGTTCCCCGAACAGGTCGCCAGGCTGCATTTCGTTGATGACCATTTCCCGGCCGTCCTGGCTGTACAGGACAATGGATATCTTCCCCATGCGCACAACATAGGCGGTTTCCGAGGGATCGTTTTGCAGGAACAGGACCACGCCTGCTTCCACCAGCCTCAGCCTCGATTCCTGTGCGAGAGCCGTCAATGTAGATTCACTTAATTTTGCAAATAGCGGGATGCTGGCAAGAAACTCCGTAATCTCAGACACAGCCGCATCTCTCGATTTCATCGCATCGACCTCTTTGCCAGCCAGACTGGATTGCCCGTGTTATCCATTACCGAGGAAAACCCCGCTGAACGAGAAAAGTAGCATGATTCTCTCGATAGATTTGCATCCTGGCATTTCCGCTACATCCTTCGTATTGCCAGGAGGGTGATGTCATCGAACTGGGTGGCGCTGGCATTGAACTGTTGCAGTTCTGCCTGCAAGCTCTGAACCAGCTCCTGCGAGGATTCGGCGGTCCGCTGGAGAAAATCGAACACTCGCTGGCGCCCGAAGAACTCATCCCGGGGATTTTTACAGTCGAGCACACCGTCGGTATAGGCAAACAGGATATCGCCCGCAAAGAGCCGGGTTTGCAGGACGTCAAAGCAACCGTTCCGCACTGCTCCCACCGCGGGACCGGTCTTGCGCAGGATCTCGCGGACCGTACCTGATCGCACGATGAGAGGCGGTTCGTGCCCGCCGTTGATATAGGCCAGCTTGCCATCGCGCGGATCCAGGATACAAAAGAAGAGAGTCGCGAACATAGCGCTCGTCTCGTGGGTTTCAGCGATGTAGTTGTTT
Organism: Anaerolineales bacterium; assembly: GCA_036833655.1. Lineage (GTDB taxonomy): Bacteria > Chloroflexota > Anaerolineae > Anaerolineales > Villigracilaceae > Defluviilinea. Next base: position 1,000 of record DAITPI010000136.1, read on the forward strand.
GTTAACGAGACGGCACGTTGCAGGCGCTCCGCCGTGGAAGCCCCGATCGCTTCCATATGCTCGAAGTAGTCCTGATTGGCAGTTACGCGAATCAGGCTGCGGAACAGGGTCATGAACAGAGCTGCGCCCACGCCCTTACCACAGACATCCGCGATGACCAGGCCGATCGTCCCATCGGGGAATTCGAACGCATCGTAGAAATCTCCTGCAACTTCACGCGCCGACATCAGCGAAGCGGCGATCTCCCAGCCCTCGATCTGCGGGAGGACCTCGGGCAGAAACCCGGCCTGGATCTCACGACCGATCTCCAGCTCCCGTTCGAGTGCTTTCCGGTACAGCTTTTCCTGTTCCCAAAGCCGGGCATTCTCGAGTGCAACGCTCATGCTATTGGCCAGGGTTTCGAGCAGCCGCAGATCCGATTCGCTGAAGGCGCTCTCGCGCTCGACGTTTTGCAGGCTGATCACACCGCGCGTTTCACCCTGGAGCCGCAGCGGCACAGACACGACACTTTTTGGCACCTCGCCCACAGGCACACTGTAAGCCGGGTCAATCCGGCGCATAACTTCCATAAAATCTTCCTTCATCAACACAGACTGGTCCCTCTGAATAAAGTGCCTCCAGACCTTAGGGATGGGCATCGGATCAAAGTAATAACGCGTCTGCCGCTCGATCACATAGTGCCGGTGCATCGAGTTTCGTTCGAGATCAAAGGTCGCCAGTGCCACTGTATTCGCATCGAAGATCTCGCGGATCTTATCGCCCACCAGATCATAGATTGCCTGCATATCCAGTTTCGATGCCAGCCCTTCCTGGACGCTGTTGATGATCGTGAGCTCGGCATTGCGTTGCTGGGTCTCATCGAACAGGCGCTGGGTTTCATCAAAAAGACGGGCGTTTTCCAGGGCAACGCTCATCGAATTGACCAGGGTCTGGAGTAGACGCAGGTCATTCGCATCAAAAGCGTTGAGTTTGTAGCTTTGAATACTGACCGCCCCATACGCTTTGCCATTCTGGAATATGGGCACTCCCAAAACAGATTGATTGCGGTCTCGCTTTGTACCCGGAGAAGCAACGTGGTGCGGCCCATATTGCTGATGCTCCTGGGAACTTCCCAGAAGAAGGGGCTTGCCGGACTCAATGATCGCTTCTGCAATGCCAGTACCATACGGGCGACGAAAGGACCTCCGCAATCTTCGGTCCGCGTAATAGGCAACCAGCAGCAATTGTTCTTCCTCATCTTTGAAGACAATAAACGTTGTATCTGCTGCGAAGGTCTCTCTGATCTTATCGCCCACCAGCCTGTAGATGGCCTGCATATCGAGGCTGGCTGCAAGCCCTTCCTGCACGCTGTTGATGATGGCGAGCTCGGCGTTGCGTTGCTGGGTTTCATCGAAGAGCTGCGCATTGTTAATGGCGGTCGCAGCCTGGGCAGCAAACGCCATCGCCAGCCTGGCATGCGCCTCGGTGTAGAAGCCTTGCTCCTCTCTGTCCAGCGTGATCATCCCGATCAGCTTTTGACCGAGAACGATCGGCACAGCCATGTAGCTGCGGATCTTGGTTGCGGCGTGCGTCCCGGTACTGAAGTATTGCGGATACTCTAGCCGGGCATCGGCAAGAATGAGCGGCTGCAGAGACCTGGAGATCAGGAATCCGATCTCGTCCTCCTGCTGGTTGAACTCGAAGCTGACCCCGATCAGGTCTTCGAGATTGGCAAACCCACGACCGGCGACGAAGACACGACGATTTCCATGCACCTGATAGATCCCCGCGCTGTCGTAAGGAATTACCTTCTGGATTTCGGTCAATACCAGCTGGAACACTTCCGTCAGGCTTAATGAGCGGTTCAATGCCTGGGCAACAGAGCGCAGGGTTTCCGCCTGTTCATGTGCCAGTTGTTCGGCGTGGAACAGCCGCTGGGTTTCCTGAAAGAGACGGGCATTCTGCAAGGCAATACCCACATTGGCGGCCATCGTGCTCAACAGGCGTTGATCGCTTTCCTGGAAACGGCCCTCCCGTTTTGTGCTTTGCACACTCACAACACCGATCGCCTCACCCGCCACGAATATGGGAACACCCAGGAAAGACCGCGCCCGTTTGCCGATCAACTTCACCCGCATCCGTTGACGTTGGCGATCCATTTCCTCATTAATCAGCAATGGCTGGCCGCTCTGAATGATTCTGCTGGTCAAACCCTGGCCCAATTGGATGGGTTCAAGTTGTTGTCCATATTGATAAGGGAAGTTGATCATCCCTTTTTCCCCGTCGAGCAAAGCCAGAAAGGCAATATCAGCCTTGAAGACGGAACGAATCTGGTTGCCGACAAGCTGGATGAGCATGTCCAGGTCCAGTTCACCTGCCAGAGCAGAACCAACGGTGTTGATGGTAGCAAGTTCCTGCGCCCGTTGTTCGGTGTCTCGAAGCAGGCGCTCGGTTTCATCGAACAGGCGCGCATTTTCCAGCGCGACAGCCATTGCGTTGGAGAGAGTTTCTAGCAATTGCACATCCGAGGCGCTGAAGGCATTCTCGCGTTCAAGGTCCTGGATCGAGATAATGCTCCTGACCTGGCCTTCCAGCAATAGAGGCACAAACAAGGCCGATTTCGGCCAGGCCCCGGTCAAAAGCGGATTGTCCGACTGAGATGCCAGTTGCTCAAAATTCTGGTTGATCAGGAGAGGAGCGCGGCTTTCAATGACCTGTCGTCGAAAGCCATACGGTTCCCTCGGCGAAAAGACGCTGCGGTCGCCTTTTTCATAGGAATATGGCATCGAGATCAAATTGGCGACCGGGTCGTAGTTCACAATATCAATCACCTCCACGTGAAATACTTCCCGCACTTTCTCGCCGATCAGCTCGTAAATGGCTGGCATATCCAGTCTGGAAGCGAGTCCCTCCTGGACACTGTTGATGATGGCCAGCTCTTCATTGCGCTGCTGGGTTTCTTCGAACAGGCGAGCGTTCTCGAGCGCAACGCTCAGGCTGTTCGCCAGAGTCTCCAGCAGACGCAGGTCGGAGTCGCTAAAGATATTCTCACGGTCTACATTTTGCAGGCTGATGACACCGCGAATCGCGCCGTTCAATCGCAGGGGAACAGATAAGGCGGATTTCGGTATCTCCCCGATGGGCACCTCAAAGGCTGGATCGATCCGCTGCATGAATTCCAGCAGGTTGTCGTTGATCAACGTGGATTGCCCCTGTTGAATGAACCCCTGCCAGGTGGCTGGAATCGGACCGGGGTCCACCTGAAAACGTTTGCCCCGCTCGATCAGGTAATGCCGGAACATCAGGTTCTTCTGCAGGTCGAAGGTCGCCAGCACCACGGTGTTCGCGTCAAAGATCTCGCGGATTTTATCGCCGACCAATTCATAGATCCGCTGAATATCCAGCTGAGACGCCAGCCCCGCCTGTATACTGTTGATGATGGCCAGCTCGGCATTCCTCTGCTGGGTCTCTTTGAGCAGGCGCTGGGACTCGTCGAACAGGCGGGCATTCTCCAGGGCAACGCTCATGGAACCGGCAAGGGTCGTCAGCACGCGCACATCGGCCTCTGTAAAGGCGTTCTCCTGATCGTTGTTCTGCAGGCTGATCACGCCTATCGCTTCTTCGCTTGCGATCATGGGGATAAAGACCGCAGACCTGGGCTGGGAGCCCCGGTAGACGGGGTTTTCAAATTGCGCCATCCAGCGCGGTAGATCGCTGTTGAGGACGAGTGGTCGGCGGTTTTCAATCGCATGCTTTCGAAATCCAAAGCAGGGATATACTCCGCCAGGCACGCTCTTACCATCTTCAAAATAGTATCGACTATGCAAGGTCTGTGTGTCATGCTCATAGGTATCAATGCTGACCACCTGCGCGTCAAATGTAGAGCGGATCTTCTCTCCCACCAGCTCATAGATCGACTGGATCTCCAGTTTGCTTGCCAGCCCCTCCTGAACGCTGTTGATGATCGCCAGCTCTGTATTCCGCTGGCGAGTCTCCTCGATGGCGCGGGCGCGGGTCAGGGCGACCGCGATATGCCGGGCGACGAATTCGAGCAGTTGAACGTCCTGTTCCTGATAGCGAATCCCCTTCTGGTAGCTCTGGACCGTAAGCAACCCGATCACCTGACCGTCTATTTTGAGCGGCACGCCGACCCAGTCTTCGGCAGGAGTTCCTCTGGGTTCGAACTGACCCGCAAGCCGACCCGCCTCGATCTCCGGTCCCGAAAGATGCAGCGTTTTTCTGGTGAGCAAGACATGTGCCCGGAGGGATTTATTGTCCCTCTCGATAAACGTGGGCGGAGGCGGCTCATCACCCTTTTCATCGGCAAAGTAAGGCGAGGTCAAGACTCCCGTCGCCGCATCGTACAGGCTGACATAAAAGTTGCTTGCGTGCATCAATTTCCCCACGATCTGGTGCAGCTTTTTGTAGAAGGACTGCATATCCGTCACAGCGCTGGCAGCGTCGGCGATCTCGTAGAGCGCCTTCTGGATGCGGATCTGGCGATCCAGAGCCGGTGTCTTTTTCCGTCCAACGGGCTTTTTTCTCGCTTTGCTTCCCGTCGTAGCTCTCGGTTTGGCTTGATTTACCATACTCGCCTCAACGGATTCTTATGCGTTTGACAACGTACTGAGACAACAGTTCGCTACTTATAAAATCACACCCCACAATCTCCTAAAAAGATTATACAGCTATTCCGGTGTCATTCGGCGGCACGATGAGACATTGCCCGGAGATTTTCGATCGGAGTTTGCGGGACCAGGTCGCAGCCGGGCCAGACCGCATCCACGCCCGCCTCTCGCGCTCTCCGAATTGCCTCCGTGATCTCCGCTACATTCCCCTGCCAAAGCGCCCCGACCGGATCGATATTCCCAAAGAGCAGGGTATCGGCGAGCGCTGCTCGGGAGGCGGCGAGATCGTTGGTCTGGTCGACCGAGATCGCCTCGGCGCCGGTCTGGGCGAGCAGGTGCATGGACTTGTTGGTGTCGCCGCAGATGGATAAGACCCTGGGGCTTGGTAAATTGGTAATCAGGAATTGGAGGGCGGGATAGACAAACTGCTCAAATTTCGCGGGACCGATGAAGCCGGGCGAGCCGCCCATATCGTGGATAGTGATGAAGTCGGCGCCCGCGTCACGGTAGGCTTGCCCCACTTGTGAGAGGAAAGAGGACAAATGAGAGAGGGCATCAAGGACCAGGTTTGGCTCCCGCTTCATCTCGCCAAATAAGCCGCCTGGCTCGATCAGGTAGAGCATCAGGGTATACGGTCCCGGAAGGATCCCGCTGATCGCCGCTTCGCCTCCAACATTTTCCTTCAAGATGCGAATCGCCTCGCAAATGAGCGGAAGCCTTCCTTTGCTCAGGAAGTCTGCGCTTTCCATGTAGGCTGTGTTGAGATAGCCTGTCGAAGGCAACAAAGACCTGGTGGGCTGGGGAAATCGAGTATCCTCTCCCCCGTAGAAGTTCAGCTGCGACCCCAACGCTTCTGCCGGTGCACACAGATCCAGCGGTAACGCCGCGGACGGTGTGCCTGCCAGGCGAAATGTGCTGGCTGCCGCGTGAGCCATTTTGTTTGGGTCGTGGTGCGCTTCGTAGAGTGTAATATCCTCGCTCTGCAAGCCCTCCGTCGTAATATGAATCAGCCCGCTGAACGCGGGCTGAGCTTTTATCCTTTTGCCGGAGAGCAGATCGAGGATTGTCTGGCGATTCGTCATGGAGCTGAGTATACAGGTAAATGGACTAAAGGCTGCTTACGTATCACTGCATACGGATCACTGCTTACTGCTTGCTGGTAACTGTCTGTGTCTTTACAGCCTTTACGATAGCTGCCACGTGCTCGGGTGTGTTGCCGCAGCATCCACCGACGACCCGGGCGCCCAGCTCCACATATCTCCTGGCGTAGCTTGCCATATCGTCTGGGCTCATATCGTAGATGCCCTGCTCGGTCTCGATGTCCATGCGCGGGACGCCGGCATTCGGCTTGACCCACAATGGGAAGCCGGGCATCGTCTCCGCGTATTCCTTGACGACCGCTTCCATGTTCTCCAGGGTTGTCCCGCAGTTGGCGCCCACCAGGGTCGCGCCCATCTCGCTGTATCTCTTGAGGACATCCTTTGGCTTGACGCCCATCATGGAACGCGTGCCGCGGTCATAACTGAACGAGACCACGATCGGAAGATCGGTTGCCGAGCGGGCGCCCTCGAACGCAGCGTTGGTCTCTTCGAAGGCGAACATGGTCTCGATCAGCAACAGGTCCACGCCGCCCTCGGCGAGAGCCTTCGCCTGCTCGGCGAAGGTCGCCTTGACCTCTTCCGCCTCGAGCGGACCGTACGGCTTGATGAGTGCGCCGACGGGACCCATCGAGCCGGCGACCAGCACGCCGTCACGTGCGGAGGCAGCCTGGCGGGCGATCTCCGCGGCGCGGATGTTCACCTCTGGCGCGCGGTCCTGGTATTTCGAATCTTTCATCCGCATGCGCGTGCCCCCGAAGGTACAGGTCAGGATGATGTCCGAGCCGGCCTCCACGAACGAGCTTGCCAGCTTCAAGATGATATCGGGACTATCGATAATGAGATCTTCCGGCGGGCGGCCGGGTTTGAGCCCCATCTTTTGCAGATTCGAACCGGTGGCTCCATCGGCAACCAGAATTTCGCCTGCGTTCAGTCGTTCGAGAAATTTGTTCAATGTGAATCCTTCCTGGTGGTTGAGTAGAGCGGTGCCTTTTCGCTCGTACACTGGCACCGTACACCAGTGCGGTGTCGAAACCACCACATTACAAAAGTATTTCCGCTCACAGGTGGTCTCGATACATGTTTCGCTGCCGCTCAACATTACTCGACCACCGGTGGCCTTACTTCATGAAATTCTTCGCCATCGGGTCCGGCTGGCGGTCCGGGATCAAGTGGGCGATATGCTCAAACGGCTCGCTCATGTGCGGGAAGCTCGTCGCCAGCATGAACTGGTTCTGGAACTCCGGATCGGTGGGTAGCTCGAAGCGCTCGACTTTCCGCGTCACCGAATCGATCTCGTCGCGCTTCTCCAGGTTCAGCAGCGCAATCCGGGCGCCATCGCCGGCAGCATTCCCGACCGCATACACGTTTTCCAGCGGGCAATCGGGGATGAGCCCGATCAGCATCGCCTTCTCTTTGTCAATGTAGCTGCCGAATCCGCCCGCCAGGATGATTTTATCAGGTGATTGTAACCCGCTGCGCTTCAACAGCGTACGCGCCGCCACGAACAGCGCCGCTTTTGCCAGCTGGATCTGGCGGACATCCTGCTGGGTCATGGGGATGTCCCGTCCGATGGAGGTCTCCTCGGCCCAGGCGATGATGTACTCCCAGCCGTTCTCGCCTTCCCGGACGCGTGCCGACTCCAGCCCCTTCTTGAACCGGCCCCGAGAATCGACAATCCCGACCCGGAACAGCTCCGCCACCGCGTCGATGATCGCCGAGCCGCAAATGCCTTTGGCTTTGCCCATGTTCCAGCCCTCTTCGCCGACGATCTTGTAGCGCGGCTCGAGAGTCTTCTCGTCGATCTGGACGCGCTCGATGGCGCCGGGCGCGGCGCGCATGCCATACTCCACATGCGCCCCTTCCAGGGCCGGACCGGTCGGCGTGGAGGTGCAGACCAGGCGCTTGCGATTGCCGAGCACGAGCTCGGCGTTGGTGCCCACATCGATCAACAGCCAGTTCTCATCCTGCTTGTGTGGCTCCTCCGCCAGGATCATGGCGCTGGTGTCCGCGCCGACGAAGGAGGCAATCGTTGGAAGGATGTGAATATTCCCGGAATTATTGATCTGCAGACCCAGCTCCCGCGCTTTGACATCCACAGAGCTGTGGATCGCGGGGACGAATGGCGCCAATCCCAGATCCCTGGGAGGCAGGTTCAGGACGAGATGGTGCATCGTGGAATTGCCGACCAGCACCATTTCGAGGATTTCTTCGGTTTTGATGCCTGCCGTCTTCGCAGCCTGCTTAAGCAACTTGTTCAGCGTGGTAATGATGCCTTTATGCAACTTCTCCAGGCCATCAGGATGCTCGATCGAGTACTGGATGCGCGACATCACATCCTCGCCGTAGACGATCTGCGGGTTCATCTCGGACTCAGCTGCGAGCAATTCACCCGTTCTCAGATTGCACAGGTACAACGCAACAGTCGTCGAGCCAACGTCCACGGCCGCGCCGTAGCTCTCCTCGACATAACCAGCCTGGACCTCGATCACTTCCCTGTCCTGCCAGACCGACACGGTCACGTTCCAATTTGCGTCACGCAGCGTTTTCGATAAGGTTCGCAGGCACCGGTAATCGATCGTCAGGTCATGCCAGCGAGGCAGTTTCGCCTCGGCGCCCTGGACCAGCGCCATCGAGGTTTCGAGTCCCTTGGCGAGACGCTCCCAGTCGGCGATCGGACGCTCGAGGTTGGGCGGCATCAGGGAGACGTAATATTTCCGGACCGACGGCTTGATCTCGATCGCCCGCTCGCGAGCCGTCTTGCGGACGATCTGCTTGTTGCCGC
>DAITPI010000137.1:0-9478 GCA_036833655.1 Anaerolineales bacterium
CGGGTCTCGACACCTGCACTCCCTGGCACCGACCGCTCCCTGACACCTTCCCGTCAGGGATTGGGCTGAAAGCCCATGCAGGGCAGGTGTGCGCCCGCGCGCAAGTGCAGGTGAGCACTCCCGAGTGAAGCGATGGGGCGGCGTGACAGCTCAAGGAAAACTGCAGATCTGGCATGTTTCCCCATGAGGGACGGCGGTTGGAGTCTGACGGCATCCCGAGCATGAGTGTTTTTTCATTTGCAATGAGACCTCCTTTGTCGTAAAATTTTATAGATCACAGATGAGAAGTATTCGCCCGAAAACAGGGGTTTTCTCAGCTGTCGTGATTTACTGAATTTTGTTAGGCCAGTCGAAGGAGGCTGAATGGCTACGAATGTAACCAAACCCGATGCCGCGTCCCGTCCCATGACGGAGGAAGCGGATTTCCTGCAGATCAAATCCATTGACCACGTCCATTTCTACGTCGGCAACGCCAAGCACGCCATGCATTACTGGTGGAAGGCATTCGGTTTCAAGCCGGTAGCCTACTCCGGCCTGGAGACCGGCAACCGCGCGTTTGCTTCGTACGTTCTGGAATCGGGGCAGGCGCGCTTTATTGTCTCTGCCGCCTATTCTCCCACCCATGAGATCGCCGCCCATCACATGGTGCACGGCGACGGCGTGAAGGTCATTGCCCTGGAAGTGGACGATGTTGAAAAAGCCTGGCAGGCAACGACCTCGCGCGGCGGCAAATCTGCCTGGACCCCGCGCGAAGAGCGAGACGATTACGGGATCTATCGCACGTCGGCGATCTACACCTACGGGGAAACACTGCATGTCTTTGTGGACCGCGGAGATTACAAGGGCATCTTTGCACCCACGTATAAGCCGATCAATTACGAAGCGGACTCCACCGGGCTGGCGGCGATCGATCACATCGTCGGCAATGTGCAGCTTGGCAAGATGAACCACTGGGTGAATTTCTACCACCAGGTGATGGGTTTCCGCCAGCTCATGCACTTCGACGACAAAGACATCTCCACCGAGTATTCTGCGCTGATGTCCAAGGTGATGCAGAACGGCAACGGGCGCGTCAAGTTCCCGATCAACGAGCCCGCCGAAGGACGTCGCAAGAGCCAGATCGAGGAATACCTCGACTACTATCTCACGCCAGGCGCCCAGCACGTCGCGATTATCACCGGCAATATTCTGGAGACGGTGGACAAGCTCCGCTCGCGCGGCGTCGAGTTCCTGCGCGTGCCCGAAACCTACTATGAGATGCTGCCCAACCGCGTCGGCTCGATCAAGGAAGACATGAAAGCTGTCCACGATCTCGGCATCCTGGTGGACCGCGACGACGAGGGCTACCTGCTGCAGATCTTCAGCAAGCCCATCCAGGATCGCCCCACGATGTTCATTGAGATCATCCAGCGCCACGGCGCGCAGGGCTTCGGCAAGGGCAATTTCAAGGCATTGTTCGAATCCATCGAGATGGAACAGGAACGAAGAGGAAATCTCTAAGAAAGACTTGTCACCCTTCACTGCGTTCAGGGTGACATTATGAATAAAACATGAAATTTGCTACCGTCTCTACCCTACGCGCCTCGTCTCAGCCGGCCGTCGTGATTGAGGATCGTATCTACACATTGCCATACCCGGATATGAACGCGGTCATTGCCGCAGGTGCCGAAAAAGCCGCCAGCCGCGCCGCGAAAGATTCGCTCTCCCTGGAGGAGGTGACGTTCCATTCCCCCATCTACCCGACTACCCTGCGCGACTTCTACGCCTTCGAGACCCATGTCAAAACCGCCAACCGCAACCGCGGGCAGGATGTGCCGGAGAACTGGTACAAATTCCCGGTCTTCTACTTTTCGAATCCCAACAACAACTACGGGCACGAAGACACGATCCCCTACCCGTCCTACACCCAGGCGCTGGACTACGAGCTCGAGATCGCCGTGGTCATCGGCAAGCCCGGCATCAACATCGCACCGGAGCATGCAGCCAATCACATTTTTGGCTACACGATCTTCAACGATTGGTCGGCGCGGGATCTGCAGGTGCAGGAGATGAAGGTGAATTTCGGTCCGGTCAAATCGAAGGACTTCGCCTGCTCCTTCGGGCCCGTGATCGTGACGCCGAACGAGATTGCGGACCGGGCGACCGGGCGTACGGGCATCTATGACCTGGCCATGGTCGCAAGGGTCAACGGCAACGAGCTCTCGCGCGGCAACTTCAACGACATCTACTGGAACTTTGGCGATATGATCGCGCGCGCCTCGCAGTCTGTGATGCTGCGCCCGGGCGATGTCATTGGCTCGGGGACGGTGGGAACGGGCTGTCTCTACGAGCTCACCAAAAACCAGGGACCGTGGCTGCAGCATGGCGACGTGGTCGAGCTGGAGATCGAACGGATTGGCGTATTGCGCAATACGGTCGCGTAAGATAACAGCCTTGCGAAGAAATCCTTCGTGCGTGCTCCTCAGGACTAGCCTTCGCATGGCTCCTATTCCAAAAAAGAGATCAAGATGAGAACGCGAGCCTGGTTCGTGACCATCGGGGTGGCGATCATTCTCACAGCCTGTGCCATGGGGACACAGAGCCCCACCCCTCAATCCCCGGCGGATGAGATCGGGACGGTCGTGGCGAGCACCCTGCAGGCATATACGGCCTCGCCAGGCGGGGTGGCTGCGACGCAAGCTGCCACGCAGTTCAGCGGCACGCCGGTTTCCTTCCAGTACGCCTCCTTCGTCCTCCCGAATGCACTGGCCGGAGGCGCCAACACGGAAGCCGTGCCAGCCGTTGCCGCAGATAGCGGCGCCTCATGGGATGTTGCACCCGCTCATCTGAAATTCACGCTGACCGGCTACCAGCTGCAGGGTAAATTTCATGAGCCGGGCATTTACGTGTATCCGGCGGACGAATATGCGGCGAGCAGCCCAAACGCCGCCGAACAGGTCGACCGCATCAAGAAGATCCTCGGTGGCGGGGCATTGATGAAGGAGACGCTGCCGATCGTGCCTTTCTTCAACGCCGGTCCATTGATCGCCGCGAACATCCAGCGATTTCCCTTCCAGAACGGAAGTGGCGTACGAACCCTGACCCAGTACGCCCAGTACGCGGCGCCGATCAATAACCGTGAGCTGTTCTACCATTTTCAGGGTCTCACAAAAGACGGCAGATACTACGTGATCGCGATCCTGCCCGTGACGGCGCCCGTTCTTGCCGAAGATGAAAAGCCCGATGCCGCGGTACCCCCCGAAGGTGTTCCGATCCCGGCGAATCTCGGGCCTAATGAAGTCTATTATTTTGCCGTCACCGAGAAGCTGAATTTGCTCGCTCCAGATGCGTACACGCCCTCGTTGAATGCACTGGACGCCCTGATTCAATCCATTCTTTTGAACACGCCCTAGGAGGTACCATGCCCTTTTATCACAAACTTGGAGAGCTCCCCCACAAGCGCCACACGCAGTTCCGTAAACCCGACGGCGGTCTATATCGCGAGGAGCTGATGGGACTGGAGGGATTCTCCTCGCTGCAATCTACCCTGTACCACAACTTTATCCCGCCGCGCGTCAAGCAGGTGGAGGACCTCGGCTCGCGGCTTCCCGAGACGGTCGACTTCGGTCCGATCCGCCACCGCGCCTTCCGGACTGCCGACGCGCCGCTCGGAACCGATCCCGTCACGGCGCGCATCCCGCTGCTCGCCAACCGCGATGTGATCCTGGGCGTGGCGCGCGCCTCCCAGAGCATGGATTATTTCTACCGCAACGCGCAATCGTATGAGACGTGGTGGGTGCACGAAGGCAGCGGCACGCTCAAGTCGCAGTTCGGGAACCTGAAGTTCCGCAAGGGCGATTACATCGTGATCCCCTTTGGGACTACCTGGCAGATGCTGCTCGACGATGGCGAGGCACGCTTCTTTACGATCGAGAACCCCTCCCAGATCGAGCCGCCCAAACGCTATCGCAACGAGTTCGGGCAGATGCTCGAGCACGCACCCTATTCCGAGCGCGACATCCGCCTGCCGGAGGAGCTCGAGACTCACACCGAGCGCGGCGAGTTCGAGGTCCGCATCAAGGTCCGCGACCGCCTTACCAAACACATCCTGGACTACCATCCCTTCGACGTGGTCGGCTGGGATGGCTATCTCTACCCGTGGATCTTCAACATCGAGGACTTCGAACCGATCACCGGACGGGTGCACCAGCCGCCGCCGGTCCACCAGACCTTCCAGGCGCATAACTTCGTCGTCTGCTCATTCGTGCCGCGACTGTTCGACTATCACCCCGAGGCGATCCCGGCGCCCTACAACCACTCGAATGTCAACTCCGACGAGATCATCTACTACGCCGAAGGTGACTTTATGTCGCGTAAGGGCATCGACCGCTGCGATATCAGCATGCACCCCTACGGCTTGCCGCACGGACCGCAGCCAGGCATGACCGAAGCCTCGATCGGCAAGAAGGAGACCAGAGAGCTCGCAGTGATGGTGGATACCTTCTATCCGCTGAACCTGACGAGCCAGGCGCTGGAATATGAAAAGCCGGAGTATATGTCCTCGTGGCTGGAGGGTGAGGGCGAGTAGGTCACGCTTGCAGCGTGATCATTGAAGAAGTACAATCAACAAAAAACGACGGGCAAGCAAGCCCGTCGTTTCGCGGAGGCGAACAATGAATCTCTACACAGCACACAGCAAAGATCCAGCATTCAAGAAAATCGCCCGGAAAGTGGTTTCGGAGATGAGGCGCCTGCAGGTGCCCGGGGTGGCAATCGGCATCTGGCATGACGGACAGGAATTTGCCGAAGGGTTCGGCATCACGAGCGTGGAGCACCCGCTGTCTGTGACCGCGGACACTCTCTTCCAGACCGGGTCCATCAGCAAGACGTTCACCGGCACCATGATCATGCAGCTCGCGGAGCAGGGGCAAGTAGACCTGGATGCACCGGTCCGGCGGTATATCCGGGATTTCAAAGTGAAGGATAAAAAGGTAAGCCAGAAGGTCACGGTCCGTCACCTGCTCACCCACATGGGCGGCTGGGTGGGCGACTATTTCAACGACTTCGGCAATGGCGACGATGCGCTCGCCCGGATGGTGAAGGACCTTGCAAAGCTGTCCCAGGTCCAGCCGCTGGGGACGATCTGGTCCTACAACAACACCGGCTTCAACGTGGCATCCCGGATCATCGAGGTCGTCACCAAAAAGCCCTATGAGCAGGCTGCGCAGGAAATGCTCTTCGATCCGCTCGGGTTGAAGATGTCTTTCTTCTACCCGGATGATGCGCTGCTCACGCACCGGGTAGCAGTGGGACATCAAAAGGTGGGGGATAAAGTCCAGGTGGCGCGGCCCTGGGCGATCGGCAGAGCGGGCAACGGCGTGGGAGGCGTCATCAGCACTGTCCGGGACTTGCTCAGGTATGCCCGCTTGCACATGAGCAACGGAAGAAAGAATGTCATCACGGGCAAGAGCCTGCGGGCGATGCGCGTCCAGCAAGCGGATGCCGGGCCACGCGGCGGGATGGGGATCACCTGGTTCATCCGTCAGGTCGGAGATTTGACGGTTTACGCGCATGGCGGCGCGACGAACGGTCAGCAGGCGTATTTCTTCTTCATCCCCAAAAAGGATTTTGCCTGTGCCATCCTGACGAACAGCGACGACGGCGGGATCATCACGGCGGGGATTTTCAGCTACATACTCGAGACGTACTTCAATGCCAGGTCCGAGCCAAAACAGACGATGGACGTACCTGGCGGTGAGCTCCCGCAATATGTGGGCAGATATCGGATCGGCACGGAATGCTTCGATCTCAAAGTGAAGGACAAATATCTGGTCTATCATCACATCCCGCTCGGAGGCTTCCCCCGGCCAGACACCCCGCCGGGTCCTGCCATGCCGCCCATGCGCTTCCTCTTCTATGAGAAGGATCAGGTCATCGGGCTGGACGAGCCATACAAGGATGCGCTGGGTGATTTCATCCGGGATGAAAAGGGCCGGCTGCAGTTCTTCCGCATCGGAGGACGGGCACATAAAAAGCTAAGTTGACCCGGCTGTAAACAAGGTTCGGCTCTTTAACCAGGGTCCTATCACAATCGAAAGTGAGTCAAAGGGAACTGACCTCACTGGCCGTTCCAATTACGGTCCTTTCATCGCGGCAGGTATTCCATTGGGCGGACTCTTCACCGGTGCGGCGGGTATCAAGAAACAGCCGAAGAGGCCAGCATTTGGGGTGGAACGGCAGGGCAGCAGTACGATCCGTGCTATCACCAGGCATGTGACGCATATGCAAACAATACTGCTCTGGATGTCAACTCCGATGCCATCGCGTACGCGGTGCTGCCATACGCAATGAGTACAGCGGACGTAAATCAGCAAAGGGGCAAAGGTAATTTTAGGCTCCCACCTGCTGAAGAATTACCGAAAGAATAAGTGATAGTCTGCGGGTTTCGAACCATCCACGCCTTGTCCTGCAGGGCGTGGATGATGTATTGTCCGTGGAAGATCTTTGGGCGGGGCATACTGTCTGTCATGACCTTTTTCTCAGGAGCCAAACCCCTGAAAATGATAAAATAAACCCCAGATGTTCCCATACATAGAAAGTCAGACGAAACGAGTGCTTTTTATGACTCACAATATTCGGCCGAAGCTTGCGGCTGCAGGTCTGATCCTCGCTATTCTTGCCTGCAACATGCCGTTCGAGCAGATCCCGCCACCGGACGAGGTGCAGACCGCGGCGGCGTTGACCGTCCAGGCAGCGCTTATCACGCCAGACATCGCCGAGGCAACATCGACCCGACCCGTCACAGCTTCCTCAACACCCCGCACCCCGACCAGCTCACCCAACCAGACCCTGACTGCGACACCCACCTATTCGGTGCCCATCCTGACCGTACGCGAGTCCACCAACTGCCGCACCGGTCCGGGGGAGGAGTATGACATCGTCGTCACGTACCGGAAAGGCAAAGAGCTGGAGATCGCGGGCCGCTACGATCCCGGCAACTTCTGGCTGGTCAAGTCCAGCGAGAGTCCCACGGGCACGTGCTGGCTGTGGGGTGAATATGCAGACGTCACCGGCAGCTACTCGGCGGTGTCCAGCGTCACCCCACCGCCGACCGTGACGGCCCGCCCGCCGCGCGCGCCGGGAATTTTGCAGTGGGAGTTCTTCTGCAGCGACGGAACGCTGACCTTCACGGTCAACTGGGCTGACAATGCAAATAATGAGGCTGGCTACCGGGTCTTCCGGAACGGGGAAGCGCTCGTCGAGCTGCCTGCCAATACAACCACTTATACCGACTCATATCCCATCACGTCGGACGAGAGCGTGGATTATTACTTGCAGGTCTTTGGGCCCAGCGGTACGGCGAACAGCTCGGTGATGCGAATGAAATGTTAGCGGAAGCAAAAAGGTCTCGGAAAATCCGAGACCTTTTTCTTTTGAAGCTTCCCGCTTTATCTCCGCCGCCGGGCACGGCGGCTGGAGCATACATCGAACTACGCTTCTTCCAGCTGCTCTTTGATCTTCTTGGTCTGCTTGCCGCGCTCTTCCGTAGCGAGGATGCGCTTGCGGATGCGGTAGGACTCGGGCGTGACCTCGAGCAGCTCGTCGTCCGCCAGGTACTCGATCGCCTCATCCAGGGACATCTGCCGCGGCGGCGTGAGACGGATCTCCATGTCGCCGCGCGAGGAACGAACGTTTGTTAGATGTTTTTTCTTGCATACATTAATTGGCATATCCTGCGCGCGCGAACTCTCACCCACAACCATGCCTTCATAAACGGAAACACCCGGACCGTAAAACAGGGTGCCGCGCTCCTCGGCGTTCTTCAGGGCATACGCTGTCGTCTCACCCACTTCCCAGGCGACGAGCGAGCCTGTTGTACGTGTGATCATGGGTCCCGCCATCTCGTCATACCCGTGGAAGATCGTGTGCATCACGCCGGCGCCGCGGGTGGATGTGAGAAACTGGTATCGGAATCCCAACAAGCCACGTGTGGGGGCTATATAGATCATGCGTGTCATTCCCTGACCCGCATCCTGCATGTCCATCATCTTGCCGCGTCTCGGCCCGAGCATTTCCACCACTGTGCCGACCGTTTCATTGCTGGTCTCGATATGGACTTCCTCATACGGCTCGAGCAAGGCGCCATCGTCCGCTTTGTGGAAGATCACTTCCGGCCGCGAGACCTGGAACTCATAGCCTTCGCGGCGCATGGTCTCGATGAGAATGCCAAGATGCAATTCACCGCGCCCTGAAACCAAGAAGTTTTCAGCCGATTCGGTCTCTTCGACACGCAACGCCACATTCGTGCGTAGCTCCTCAAACAAACGCTCGCGCAGATTGCGCGACGTGCCCCAGCGCCCTTCCCGGCCGGCGAAGGGAGAGGTGTTCACGCCAAAGGTCATCCGGACGGTGGGCTCTTCCACGCGGATGGTCGGCAAGGCAACCGGGTTGGTGGGATCGGCGAGGGTCTCACCGATCGCGATCCCTTCCAGACCGGCAAGCGAGACGATATCGCCCGCACTGGCTTCCTCGATCTCTATCTTGTTCAAGCCCTGAAAGGTATAGAGATACTTCGCCGACTCGGGCAGAGTGCGCCCATCGGTGGTCAGACGTGCAAGCCGCTGACCGGCTCGGATCTTGCCGGCGAAGACGCGTCCGATGGCGGTGACGCCGCGATAATCATCGTATCCCAGCATGGTGACGAGCAACTGTAACGGCGCCTCGGCATCTACCTTCGGGGCGGGGATATGACGGAGGATGACATCAAACAAAGGTGCAAGATCAGGTCCCAGATCAGAAGACAGTCCTGCTTTACCTGCCGTCGCCTGGGCGTACACAATGGGGAAGTCGGCCTGCTCTTCCGTGGCGCCCAGCTCGATGAACAGGTCGAATGTCTCGTTGAGCACGCGTGCGGGCTCGGCATCCTTGCGGTCCACTTTGTTTATCACCACCACTGCTTTGTGACCCATCTGCAGGGCTTTCTTGAGCACAAAGCGGGTCTGCGGCATGGGACCTTCCGCCGCGTCCACCAGCAGCAGGACGCCGTCCACCATGTTCATGACGCGTTCGACCTCGCCGCCGAAGTCGGCGTGGCCCGGCGTATCCACAATATTGATCTTGACGGGCTGATCTGTCTTAGGGTCGACCAGTGTGATCGCCGTATTCTTGGCAAGGATGGTGATGCCGCGCTCGCGCTCGAGGTCGTTGGAATCCATCACGCGCTCCGCGACCTGCTGGTTGTCGCGGAAGGTGTGCGACTGGCGCAGCAAGCCATCCACGAGGGTGGTCTTGCCGTGGTCGACGTGCGCGATGATGGCGATATTTCGTAAGTCAGTTCGTTCGGTTAGCATTCGTTCCTTAGTCGCTCTCACCCCGTCCGTCGGACACCCCTTCCCGAGGGGAGAGGGGACAGGGCTGAGACAATTAATACACACAAAAACCCCCGACGGGGAGGCCGAGGGTTTTTTGCGGTCGGCGTGCGGACGGTATTTTATCAGAT
>DAITPI010000138.1:0-9463 GCA_036833655.1 Anaerolineales bacterium
TCACCTTCATAGTAATCTTTATTGAAAGAATGGGCACAGTCACGACAGGTGGGATGCCTTATTCCAAGAGATTTGTATCTCCAGTTGAATTCTTCCTCGTCTCTTAACTGCTGGCAGTGGTTGCATCTTTTCTGTGCCATGATTTTCTCCACAAGGTGTACATAAGGTGTACCAAAATACTTACCTTTAAGATTTTAAAATCGAAACGCTCAGGCTTTTTTTAAACCTAAGCGTTTTATGGCTAAAAACAGCCATTTATTAGTGGGCCCGGCTGGATTCGAACCAGCGACCAAGGGATTATGAGTCTCCTGCGCTAACCGCTGCGCTACGGGCCCTCATGTTTATGCGAACCCAAGGCGCTTGAGCAAGCGATTATGAGTCGCCTGCGCTAACCGCTGCGCCATGGGCCCCGGGTCGGTTTAAGGGGAAAGGTCACAGGTTTAAGAGTTTGACAACACGTGCAACATTAAACCTGCGACCTTCAGCAAAGAGTGAGCGGGAGACGGGATTCGAACCCGCGGATATCAGCTTGGAAGGCTGACGCCTTACCACTTGGCGACTCCCGCATGCCAGATGTCGCTCCCCGGATGAGCGTGCGGAATTATAGTTTCGTTTGCGTATTTGAGCAAGCAAGGCAGAGCAACATCTGCGACGGACGCTCAACCCCGGTTCTTGCTGCTGACCATCAAAATGATGATACCTGCCACAAGAGTCAGGAAGATCAAGCCCAGATACAAGATGTTGCTGTCGCTGGAAGAGGGTTCAGGGCTGCTGATCACGTAAACCATGAACAAGAATACGGCAATGCCGCCGACCACATAAACGATGATCTCAGCCGCGTTCCGTGAATCATCGGGGGAAGGCGGAAGCTCCCTCATCACCTGGCGGCCTGGGCGTGGCGCTTCATCCTGGACTGTGCTCCGGGTGCTATTGTCAGCCATCACGGAGGCGATGCCTGGGCGTGTCGGGGGGGATGGTTCTTCCAGTTCCTGCAGCCTGGAAGCCGCCTGCACGCCGTGGGGAGATAAGCGCAGCACCTGGTTGTAACAGTCCCTCTTGCGGGCGGGGTCGTCAATCGTCTCGCCCAGTAGCAGCCAGGCTTCGACATCATCCCGATTTCTCATCAAGATGGAGGCGAGCAGCGCTATGGCATTGTCTTTTTCGCCCCCGGCAATCCATTCTCTTGCCTGGTCCAGATCGCTCATGACACACCTCTAAACATTTCTGCCTGCGGCTAATAAAGGATAAATCATTATGACTTTCGGTCTGTTACTTATACCATTTCCGCTTGCGTGCAGAAAGGGTAGCTGAGCCCCCAAAAGACCTGCCTCAGGGCAATTTTGGCCGGAAATGACGCCTAAAAACCGCAGTTACGGGCAATTTCCACCAATTTTCAGCATTCGAGCCGGGGAAATGAAAACCTCCTCATCAAATGACGAGGAGGCTTTGCAAAAACGCTGCTGCGCCGGGTTATGAATTTCTGGGCATAGAGCCAGCGGATCCAGTCATGGATGACCGTGTAGTGATTGATCACGGTGCGAATATGCTCCTCTCCCTCACTGGGGCCATCGGACAAATTGGCAATGTACAGACGCACGTGATCCGGTGTTAGCTCGTTTACCGAGATGTCGCCAGTAAACTGGATGAAGCAGCTTAAGACCTCACGATAGGCAGTCATATTCTGGGCGTCTTCGCCGGCGACCAGACAGTCGAACAGGTATGTATCCCTTGCATTGCTCAGAAGCACCTCTTTCAAAGATCCGAATTTCATGGTAACCTCCGGGAAGAATTTTAGCACAAATGTTCTAAAATTTGTTCATAGAGAAACGACGTGGTTTGAGGCCACGGGAGGCAACATGACGATCTATATGTGGAGGTTCAAGACCATCCCCGATCCGAAGGATGTGGAGGAATTCATCGAAGAACAGACACCGCTGTTCTCACGGAACGCCCGCCGCCTGACCGGGGCAGACGGAGAGCCGGTGGTCGACCTGATGAGGGTCGAGCATAACTGTGGCGCGGTCAACCTGGAATTCCAGTTCAATGGCGTCGAGGGCCAGAGCGGTGATCTGTTCTGTTTCCCGGGCTATTACCCCGGGGATATGGATGACCAGGGCCATGCCCTGCTTAACTACTGTGATACCCGGGGCTGTTTCTACGGCAGGATCGTAGAGAAGATCCTGGATCGTGCGGAACGAGTATTTGATATGGAGATCACCATTAATGTTAAAGACCAAAGGCAATTTTATCCGGCCCGCTGAGCACGGCTCGCAGGTCGTGCTCGACCCGGACTTTTTGTTGTGTCACGCGCTCTACATGCCAGACGGTGAAACAACGGTCCAATCGAATATGACGCTGGGACAGGCGATCGAAGCCATTGCCTTTGCACACATCAAGGCGCGGATGCCGCACCTGGCGGACAAATGCAATGCAGCCAAGATCGAGTTCAAGGATGGCAAATTCGTGGTCTGTTTTGCAGACAGCGTGGATAACCTGAGTTTCTGACGCTGGAAAGCTACGCTCCCCCTACGAGCAGCATCCGAGACGATATATCGAGATTGTCGAGGAATAATAGGGGAAACGCATGTTCCGCGTCAAGCGTACCTGCAGCGGATATGCTACAGTTGGGGCAGCAGGGTGATTTCTCTTCTCCTCCTCAAGAGAACCGCGGTTGGCGTCCGCGGTTCTCGCATTTAAGGACGTTGCAAATTGATCGAATTGTTGGCGTGATCCGGAAGTACAACTAGCACTCAGCGGAAACGCGAAAGGAGAGCAGCGCGCGTCTCTCCTTTCGCGTTTTTACCAGGCTGGGTCGGAAAATCAACGGCCCGATCTCTTCTCTTCTGCAATTTCCTTCAGCCGCTCGAGCAGGCGGCGGATATATCCCTTTTCGATCGTTTCCCCCCAGTGTCCATCGGAGAAGCGCTCGCCCCGGACGCAATAGGTGAGCATGGTCTTGATCTGATCCAGCGATGCCCTGTTGATGCGTGCTTCGTCTTTTAGCATCTGATACGCCTGCTCGGGCTCATATCCCTGATCGAGCCAGCCTCCGGCCGATACGGCGCGGAAGAATTCATCCACGGTCGGGTGATAGATGGGGTAGGAGAGTGAGTAGGTCCCATCGTTTCGTTTGCCGCCACCCTCCCAGCGAAGGATAGGTGAAAAGCCTTCGGCATAGAGGCGCGGCAGAAACGCGGTCAGAGCTTCGATTTGTTCGAGGGTGGGAATGCCACTGTCCTTCATTCGAGATTCTCCCATGCTTACCGTTATCACCTGGAATTTACATGAATCCTTTGCAGCAAGAACACGCTCAAGAGCATGCAGATCGCGCCAAAAAGGAACAATCCCTTGTAGCCCACCCACGCCCCGGGCCAGGCGGCGTTCAGCCAATCGAGGGCGGGGCCCTCCAGGCGCGCCAGCGCTGCGGAGCCAGCCGTCGCCAGATTGGTCAGCCCAAGATATTTTCCGGCTTCCGCCCCGGGCGCCAGGGAATTGGCAAGCGCCCAGTTGGAGGTGAGAAACAATCCTATCCCTGCCCCGAGGATGCTGCCGAAGATCAGCAGCCCGCGCATGTCGGTTGCAAAGAGCATCAGGAGCATCCCGCCCGCGGAAATCAACGAGCCGGCGATGAGAATCGTTTTGGCGCCATAACGGTCCGTCAGCCAGCCGCCAACCAGCACAAGCAGGACCAGGGTGACCGTCAGCGCCGCCAGCAGGTCGCCGGTCTGTTTGGGCGGGTCGGGCACGCGTAGCACATCCTGCAGATAATACTGGGCAAATGCCTGCACGCCATAGATGCCAACCAGGAACAGGAGCCGTTCTGCAATGAGCCACCAGTAGGCAGAATTCTCGCGGATGTTGATTCGGAACTGGCGAAGCACAGATCTCCAATCGATGGCGGACTCAGCCTGCGTGGACTCCTCCCTCACACCGAGGAACGTAACGGTCGCGGAGACGGCGAGCAATCCCATCACGACCAGCATGATGCGGGTGGGATCGCGGGAGACGGGGTCCAGCAGACGTCCCGCGAGCAGCGATGCAAGAATGAGGGAGAACATGTCCATGAAGGTCTTCAAGGACGAGGCGACGCCCCGCTGCGATGCGGGCACGCGGTCGGGCAGCAATCCCTGCATCGGTCCATGAGCAATGTTGGAGCTGAACTGCAGACCGACGTAGCCGATGAACAGCCAGGTCAGCCCGCCTGCCCACGCCAGGATCGAAAGGAAGACAAAGTCGAAGAGGGTCCCGAAGACCGCCAGGGGCCGCCTGCGCCCGAAGCGCGACCGCCAGGAATCGGAGAGGGCGCCGGAAACCGGCTGGACAATCATCGCAATGATCAGCCCCACAAACGTCAGCAGGCCCAGATAGGTATTCTTCTTCTCGTCGGGCACGTAATTGAGCAGAACCGCGGGCAACAGGATGGGATGGAGGGTATTCCACATAAACGAAAGCCCCACCCAGTAGGCATTGAGGGTAAGCAGCTGTGCCAGGCTCAGTTTCTTCAAGCGAATTCTCCTCGCAGATGAAGGGGCAACAAATGAGCGATTTTCTCCATCAGGATCCGGGCAGCTCGCCGGTCTCGCTCGTCAGCCGATAAATTCGCCGGGATCGTGAGCTCGTAGCAAGCCCCAAAGCGTAGCTGAAAGCGTCCATCTGCCTCAAAGGCGCCGACCGGGATGAACCGCAGTCCGGCACTGGCGAGCAACAGCCCGAACCGTCCCACGCCGGCGGGGGGAAAAGTCAGCACGCGGGACGGCGGATCATGTCCCTCGGGCGCGAGTCCCAGGACGGGACTGCTTGCCTGCCTGACGTATTCCAACACCCCCCGCACCGACCGGGCGCGGCTCTCCACGTCCCCCGGACGCGGGGGCATCGGCGGCATCGTCGTGAAGCCGTACATCTGAGCTATGCGCTTCAACAGCACCCGGGAGCCCCGGGAACCGAGGCTCGCATACCATTTCCCCGGGTACGTGAACTCACCGGTCATCACCCAGTGGACGGGCGCTGTGACCACCGCCGAAATGGCGAACGCGAGCCACTCTGCCCTGAAGCCGGGCCGGTGATAATGGTTGACCGTTATGACACAGGGTCCCTGTCTCGGAACATGTTCCTCTCCAAGAACTTGGAGCGGTGGATACAGACCTTCGATGCAAGCTTTTGCATCCCGCCGAAAATCGCGGCGACGCCGGAGAATGACATCTCGTACAACGGCCGCGAACAAGCCCGGTGGATAGGAATATCGAGAGGTCTTCATAAGCAAAATCCCGCAGAGTGTGATAAATGAAATATCCGTGTATCTGCGGGATGGCTCGATTGTAAAACAGTTCTTGTGACTTGTACGAGCCTTTATTTGTCTTTCGGTTTCTGGGATTCCTCGATCAGCTCCGGCGGCGTGGCTGCCCCACACGCTGGACAGGCATAATTCTGGTCGGCTGGCACATAGGAGCGCCCGCAGTAGGGGCAGTCTATTGCCCGCGGCGCCACCGGCACCTCGACTTCCTTCACCACCTCGCGCGTGACTTCGCGAGTGTGCGTCCCGCCGGGTCCGCCCAGGATGACCAGAGGTCCCAGGTTCGGTAAGCCCGGCCGACTGGAGGAGGGAGCAGGGCGCGGCTCCACTTTTGCTTTACCGGAGGAGTTCTTCTTCGAGCCCGATTCGGGCAGGCCCTTTCCCGAGCCAAGCAGGAAGAACAACACGGCGACGATCACAACCGAGGCTACCGTCAAAAAGACGATGATCAGCGTCAAGCGTATCGCCCGGGGAATGTTATAGAGCTCATATCCATAGCTAAAGAGGAATACACCTCCTACATAGAAAGGAGCCAGCAGCAGGATCAACACAAGCCCGGTGTTTTGAGGCAGCTCACCTTTGAACCAGGTCATATAGGCGATCGCGACAATGACCGCCAGCGACGCCAGCGCCACCAGGCCACCCGGTATCAGGATATGCAGTGGCTTGCCGGGCAGCGACGCGTCGTGGTCGTAGGCAACGACTTCCTGCGTTTTTGCGGCAACTTCTCGGGCACGATATTGTGATTCGGGCATCTTTGCTCCTTCGCGCTGAGCGGAGCCGTAGGCGCAGTCGAAGCGGTCGTAAGAAGGAAACTTTGGCTTACTGCGTACCGTACACTTCGATTACGTCCGGCGCACTCCGCTACCCTGCGGGCACGATGTCAGCGCGGTACTACCATGATCTACGCATTTCACCAGGCAAACGCCTCAGGCGATTCGCCTTTGGGGCCGGGCCAGATCTCGTTCAATCTGTCCATTTGCTCCTTGCTCAGCTTGATCTCCACAGCCCGCAGGCTTTCAGTCAATTGCTCCATCTTGCCGGGACCGATGATCGGCGCCGTCACCATGGGGTTCGCCAGCAGCCAGGCGAGCGCCACATTGGCAGGGGTCTCTCCCATCTCCTGGCAGAATTCTTCATACCGGCGGATCTGGTCGGCATATTTCTCCATTTCTCTCGAGGTGCCCCCTTCGCCGCGCCGCCCGGCCTGTTCCTTGCCGCGCGTCCCTGCCTACTGGTTCAGGTCTGCCGCTGTTTCATCCATTTGCCGTAAGATCAATGGAACCTGTCCTTCGGTGAGATCGGGGTGTCGGATCGTATCGAACATATCTCGAAATCCATCTTCGAGCATCACCCGCACCAACCGCCAGGAGGCAAGCTGCGGTGTAGTTTCCCCTTCCGGGACGAGCCTTACCGCTTCCATCCACTGGGGATGACTCGCCGAATATTCGGCGAGCAGCTCCATCGTCGAGTCACGCAGCGGGAACAAGCCGGTGCTTTGCACCCAGCGCGCCTGGTTCTCCGCCGAAAGCAGCCAGCGGATAAAGAGCCAGGATGCCAGCTGGGTCACATCATCGGATTCCAACACAATATATGAGGAGCCATAAACGACCAGCGCCTGGCGTTCCTCGCCGGGGAATTTCATGACCGTCCATTCATCCGCGCTGTTGGCGGAGGAAAAGGCACGCGCCTGGTCAGGCAGGTCTTCGAGTCCCGCCGTGGCAAAGAGCGCCTGGCGCCGTGCGAAGCGGTCGAATGCAGATAGATCGGGCGAGGGGACCCAGGCGCAATGCTTCTGTTGCAACACTTTCACAAACCGGAAAGCAGCGATATTTCCCGGCGAGAGAAAGCGATAACCGCCGCCCTCATCCACCCGGCCGCCAAAAGCGATCATCCACGAAAGTGGCGTCATCGCCTGGGTGTCGATCAGCCAGCCTCCGAGGGCATCGTTGTTCGGATCCGCGTCCAGTGCCAGGGCCCGGTGCGCGGCGCACGCCTGTTGTTCGAATTCCGCCGAGGTCGCGGGCGGGGAGGCGAAGCCAAGCTCCCGACCCCAGGTCTGGTTATAGAGCAGGAAGCGGGCCGTCCGTTGCGCGGGAACGCCGTAGCGCTTGTCCCCCACTTCGTCCTGGTTCCAGACCACGGTGGGAAAATCTGAGATCTCGAACGGATCCCAGCCATACGCAGGGTCGCTGACATAGGGCTTCAGATCCACGACGTGCTCCTGCCACGCCAGGGCATGCTCGGGAAACGCGATCACGATCTGTGGGAGGGCATCTGACTCGAGCGCCGCATCCGTCTGGAGAAACAGCTCACTGTAGTTTCCCTTGCCTTCCGGGTCCACGATGATGCCCCATTCATTCTCCGAATTGAACTGCGCCGCCTGCGCCTCGAACAGGCTCGCCTCCGCGCCAAACCACGGATGCCAGACGGTCACTTTCACACCTCGAAGTGCCTCCTTGTTGACGTTGAGGCTGCTCACAGCCGGCACCAGCGTTTGCGCCTGCACCGTTGCCGGCGTATCTGAGGGCATTCCCGGCGGAAGACCAGGCAGTGGTGTGATCGTGCTCCCGGCCGGTGGAACGGCAGAAGGTGCGCACGCCGAAACAAGGAACAGGGTCAGCAGGATGGCGATGCAGGCGCTGCGGGGACAGGCCATTAGTACGTTACCATGGGAATAGGTGTGAAGAGCAAAATGAACAGGAAGAGCATGAAGAACCCGAGCGCGCGGCGCTTTCCATCCAGGGGCGTGATATCGTCGAGGGGCTGGGTGCGGACGTTACCAAGCCAGAACAGGATAAACACCCACAGCAGCCAGCTAAAGTTGAACGCGCCCAGGGACAGAGTAAGCAAAGAGGGCAGGAAGCTGAGCGCGATCAATGTCCCGATCGCAACCGGAAAGATCCGGCGTGCTTTTTCGCCGAATAAGCCATAGGCCACATGACCACCGTCCAGCGTTCCGACGGGGACGAGGTTCAGAGCTGTCACCAGCAATCCCGCCCAGCCAGCCAGCGCGACCGGATCGAGCTGAACGTCCAGCCCGCTGAACGGGATCGGTTGACCGGTCAGGAAGAAGCGCAGCCAGTATAGGACAGGTGACAAGCCCTCCAGGTTAACCGGCTCAGGCAGCAGTCGCCCAAAGACCAGATATTTCGAGAAGAGATAAAAGATTGAGTTGCCTTCGAGGAAGCCGGATGTGCCCGGCGCGGCGTGCCCGATCGGACCGAGCGGGGAAAGCGACAACCCGATGAAGAGGACAGGGATCGCGATGACCAGCCCCGCCAGCGGACCCGCGACACCCACGTCGAACAGCACGCGCTTGTTCTTGGGAATGCCCCGCATCGCAATGAAGGCTCCCAGCGTGCCCAGCGGGCTGATCAGCGGCGCGGGGATGAAGAACGGTAGAGTCGCAGGCACCTTGTAATACCGGCACATGACGTAATGCCCCATCTCATGCGCAAACAGGATGCCCATCATGCTGAGGGCAAACGGCCAGCCGGTAAAAATATGCTGGAACAGAAACTGGATGGTCGAGACATCGCTCCCGGCAACTGCATCCGGTGGGATATCGACGCCCATCAGCATCATGCTGAAGACAGTAAGAATGAAGAGAATGACGTTGATGTAGATGCGCGAAGTCAGCCTCGGAACCGGCAGACTGGGAACCAGATAGATCAGCTGGCGATCGCCGCGCTCCTTTCGGAAGAGCGGCGTGACGTTGTAGGGACGCAGGGCCCCCGCCAGCTGGTCATAGGCAGCGACTGTATCCTCGCTTAACAGGTGGCCGCGGTAACGGGCAATCCATTCCTTGGGCTCTCCCACCGTAACGTCTTCAACGCGAAAAATTCGTGATACGTGGTTGTTCAGAAAATCGATCTCTGGTACCGCCATAAAACTCCTAGAAGGACAATAGACCATGGACGATCGATGATGGTCCATGGTTCGAAATGAGGCGAGAGTGGATGGGAGTCGAACCCACCGCAGCCCGCAACGCGACCCGCCACAGGTTTTGAAGACCAGGAGGCCCACCGGGACCTAACCACTCCCAGATGTCATCAGGTGCAAGGATAATCGAAGCACAAGGGCTTTGCAAGCCAGATTATCAGTGAGTCTTAATGTCGTATCAAACGGAAGGAAACTTGCAGAGCTCGCGCCAAAAAAACCACGTCTCCC
>DAITPI010000139.1:0-9425 GCA_036833655.1 Anaerolineales bacterium
GACGGATTCGCGGACCAGGAAGAGATCGCCCGCCGGGGAGCCGCGATCAGCAGCTGGAAGAGGTTGAAACGCATAGCGATCTGCGCCTCTGCGTCGCCTTCGATCTGGATGTCGCTGCGCTCCCACTCGTCTCTCCAGGCTTGTTCATGCGCCTGCAGGGCTGACTCCCAGCTCGACGCGGACCTCGCCGCCTCGACTGCCATCCGGACAGGTTCATCGGTATCCCGCGAGGTAGCGACGCCGATGAACTTATCGAATGTGATCGCCTCCCCTCGCCGGGCGGCAAACCGTGCGTGGAATGTTGGAACGGTTTGCGCATTCCAAAACTCGGCTTGCAGCGGCGTCGGGCTCGCCTGCACGCGCATGGCAGCCGCCAGGTGGATCTGTGTGGCGCGCGTGCAGGTGTGGAGGTAGGCGATTTCACCCGCAGAATCGTCCAGCCTTCCCTGTCCCATCCACTGCCAGTGGGCGATCCCTTCGTTGTCCATGTTGCCATGCAGAGCCGCCTGGATCTCGACCTCGCCATCGAAATCGGGTGCGATCGTGCAGCGCAGGCAGAGAAGATGCTCATTCGCCAGCGACGTAAATCGTTCGAACGTAAGCGTTGCGCCGTGCCCGGAAGGCGACGTCCAGCGGACGGTGCGTGTCAAGACCCCACTCTTCAGATTGAGATGCCGTTCGTAAACCTCCACCGTGCCGGCGTGAAGGGAAAACCGCTCGCCGTTTAGGAACACATACAGCGGCAGCCAGTCTGTGGCGTTTGCCAGCTCGGTCACTGCGATGGGCACATCGTCGAATACGCCATGGATGAAGGTCGCCCGGCTCTCACTCGGGTAGCCCTCTTCGAAGGCTCCGCGCGTGGCAAGATAGCCATTGCCAATGGTGAAGATGGTCTCGCTATGTAATTGTCTTTGAGGGTCGAAGCTTTCTTCGTTGATTGTCCACATAGGAATGTGACATTATAAAGGAGAAGCATCAGCACCAAAAATCGACGAGCGTACCGCTCCACCTCCCACCTCGCCTGTCAGGCGAGGTGGCATTGGGAGAGGAGAACTCAGGCCGACGCCGCTAGCCTTCCTTCGAACCAGTCGTCGCAATGCTCTGGATAAAGTAGCGCTGGAACAGGAAGAACAGGACCAGGATGGGGAGGGTGTTGAACAACGAGCCTGCCAGCACCACGGAATACAATGTGTAGTACTCCCCGCGGAACCACTGCAGGCCAAGGGGCAATGTGAAGTGTTCCGGGCTGCGCAGGATGAGCAATGGCTCCATGAAGCGGTTCCACTCGCCCTGGAATGTCAGCAGCGCCAGCGTGACCAGCTGGGTCTGGCTGATGGGCAGGACGATGCGAAAAAAGGTCCCCCAGCGGCCGCTGCCATCCATGGTGGCGGCTTCCTCCAATTCCCTGGGGAAGGATTTGTAGAACTGGGTCATCATGAAAACGCCGAACGCCTCGATCGCCGTAGGCAGGATGACGCCACCAAGCTTGTCGATCAAGCCAAAGCCCGTGGGAATCGTCAGCGAGCCGACATGCAGCCCACCTTTGACAATGCCGGGACCCACGATCAGGAATTTCGGGATCAGCGTCACCACGCCGGGAAGCATCATGGAAATGAGGGTGGCTGTGAACCAGAATTTCTTGTGAGGGAATTCGATCCGCGCAAAGCCGTAACCCGCCATGGCGCAAAACAGGACGCGCATGATCGTCACACTGATGGCAATGAAGGCACTGTTGAATAACCAGCGTGGAAACAACTGGGTCGATTCGAGGATGGTCCTGTAATTTTCCAGGGTAAAGGGGATTGGCAGCCAGATCGGTGGCGTGTATACGTTTGCCACGGGTTTGAGGGAATAGACCAGGGTGAAATAGAGGGGCGCCAGACAGATGATCCCCCATGTAATCAGGATGCCGTAGAAAACGGGCGAGCGCAGCCACCCGAGTCCTTTGAGAAGGTTTTCCCGGAATTTGGAGCGGGACTCGAGCGCCGGAGAAATAGTAGCCATAGGGATCTCCTATTCTGCGGTGGTCCCGCTGCCTTCGATGATGCGTCGCTGCAGCATGGTCACAATCAGGATGATGAGCGTAAGGACAATGGCGACGGCTGCCGCCTGACCCATCTTGATGGTGGTATCACGGAACGCCCATTTATAGATCAGATAGGTAACGGTGGTGGTGCTGTCGAGCGGACCACCGTTGGTCATGACAAAGATCTGATCGAAGACCTGGAACGAGCCGATGATGCCGACCGTGACGACGAAGAAAATGATCGGGCGTAGCATGGGCACCGTGATGCGCAGGAACGTCTGGAGCTGGTCGGCTCCGTCGATGTGGGCTGCCTCATACAGGCTGGCGGGTATGTCCTGCAAGCCAGAGAGGAAAATGAGCATCAGCGTGCCGCTTGTGGTAAAGATGTTCATCCCCATGATGACATAAAATGCCGTCCGAGGATCGCCCAACCAGTTGACAGTCAAATTGAAGATCTGGTTGATCACACCCTGCGGCGCAAATAGCCAGATGAAGATCAGCGAGATCACGACCGACGAGGTCACTGAAGGCAGGTAGAAGATCGTGCGGAACAGCTTGCGCGCCTTCAGCTTCTGGTCCATCACGAATGCCAGGATCAGGCTGATCACGGTCTGCAGGGGGACGACGATCAGCACATATTTGAACGTATTCGGCAGCGCCTTCGTCAGGAAGAGCTCGTCTTTCAGCAAGCGGCTGTATCCCTCCAGACCCCACCATTGTGGCTCGCTCAACAAGTTGTATTTTGTGAAGGAGAGATAGAGGGCGTACGCGATCGAAAAGAGGTGGAACGTGATCAGGATGAAAAGCCAGGGGGAGATGAACAGATAACCTGTAAGCGCCTCACTGGTCTTTTTCCGTTTCAGGGTCGCATTCATTCTGACTCCTTTCTGGAGCTCCTGGCGTTTCCTGCGGTTGCTAAACCTGTCCCGAAGGTCGCCCGCATTGGCTGCGCAAAGCTGGGAAACCTTCGGGACGTTTCATAGAAATTCGTTACTGGTTCTGAAGAGCGGTACGGATGCCTTCTGCAGCCTGTTTCAGGGACTCGGCCACGGGCTGACCTTCTGTAAAGATGCGCTCCAGTGCCTTCTGCATTTGCTCGTTCACGTCTGACCCAACCGCACCCCAGAAGAAGGGATGGGCTCCCTCGCCTGCACCGCGAAAGATCACGGCCGCATTTGGATTATTTGTGAAGTATTCGCTCCCCTGCAGCGAGGCGCGGGAGGGTAGCGCAAACCCACTCTCCAGCACGGTCTTCTGGCTCTCTTCGCTGGTCAGGAACTCGACCACGCGCCAGGCCGCGTCCGGATTCTTTGTGTTCTTGGAGATGCCCCAGGCAACGGTGAAGATCAGGTTGCCTTCACCACCGGGTCCGGCAGGTGGCAGTACAACGCCATACTGTGTGGTGGGGAACGAATCACGCAGGTAGGGGATCAGCCAGCCACCTTCGTATACCATGGCGCACTGGCCCTTGCCAAACAGAGTGCCCTGCCAGCCCTCACCCAGATCCGCAGGGACAGCGCCAGTCTTGTCCGTGCGGAAGCTGGTGTAGAACTCGGCTGCGCCGACGGCTTCATCGCTTTCCAGGTTGGTGTCGGTGTAGTCGTCGTTCATGACCGTGCCGCCGTTCTGGAACACAAAAACGGGGAACCGGCCCGGGTCCGGCGGCGTGCAGAAGCCGTAGACCGCCTTATCGGGGTCGGAAAGGTCGGTCAGCTCCTTGGCAGCGGACTTTAAATCGTCCCAGGTCCAGTCGTCGGTGGGATAGTCCAGGCCCGCGGCGTCAAACAGTCCCTTGTTGTAGAACATGCCCAGGGTATTGAAGTCTTTGGGGATGCCGTAGACCTTGCCATCGAATGTGAAGGCATCGATCAGCGAAGGGATGAAGTCCTCCTTGTTGGTGCCTGTGGAAGACATTAACTCGTCGAGCGGCAGGATGGTGTCATTCCGGGCGAGCTCCTGCCACCAGAAGATGTCCATGTAGAAGACGTCCGGCTCCGTGCCCGAGGCGATGGCGGTCAGCAGCGCCTGGCGGTAGTCGCCGGTGATGGGCTCGTACTTCACCAGGATATCGGGATTCGCCACGGAGAACTTGTAGAGCAGGGACTCCAGCAGGGCGGTTTCAGCCGGGCTCGAGACCCATCCGGAAAGCCGGACCTCGGTCTGCTCGGCCGGGACCTCGACGATCTGCGTCTCTTTGACGGTCACGGTCTGGACGACCGCGGGCGGTACGGTAGCCGGAACGTTGCCGCCACAGGCTGCCAATACCATGATGCTGACGACGAGCAGCGAAACCAGTTTGAAAAGTGATTTCATTTCAGACTCTCCTTTTCCAAAGTTGAATACGGTTTCCCAATCGGGAATTTAGCATGACAGCGAGACAGGATGAAAGGACAAATCACCTCCTTCCAGGATCGGATGTATTCGTTGCAGGGATGATGGTTCAGGTGGAAGCCCGTACGATGAGCTGAGGCTGCAACAGCACCTGGCGTTCTTTGGGTTGGTCGCCTCGGACCAGGGCGATCAGGATTTCGACACATTTGCGGCCTGCCTCCCGGATGGGCTGGCGGACCGTGGTCAGCGGGGGCAGAAGATACTGGGACATGGGCGCATCGTCGAAGCCGATAATGGCAATATCCCGGCCGACTTCCATGCCCTGTTCGCGCGCCGCGTGGAGGGCGCCAATGGCCTGGGTATCGTTGAGCGCCACGATGGCGGTTGGGCGCTCCGAGACAGGCAGGTGCAGGAGACGGGTTGCTGCTGCGCGTCCAAACTCGAAGGAACCTTCGCCGCGCTCGATCCAGTCGGGGCGGATCTCGAGCTGATGGGCTTGCAGGGTTTCAAAGTAGCCTCGCAGCCGTTCGTTTCCGACGCGCGAGGTCTCGGGCCAGGCAATCGCGGCAATCCGGCGGTGTTCGCGGGAGATCAGATATTCGAGAGCCTGTGCGAGCCCCGCGCAGCCGTCCACATCCACGTACGGGAAATCCAGCTCCGGGTTCGAGCGACCGAATGCAACGAAGGGAAACTTCCGCTCGAGCAGAAAATCCACCCGCGGATCGTTGTAGTTCACGCTCGAGAGCACAAACGCATCCACGCGCCCGGTGTTGATCAGCTCGCGGTAATCATCCACCTGCGCCTGGCCCTCCCGGAAGGGGAAAGGCAGCAGATGATACCCGGCTGCTTCGGCTTCGATCACCATGCTGGAAAGGAACTGATCGAGGATGTGGTTGACTTGATCCGGCGCGGTCGGCACCCAGGAGTAGCCGATCATGTGGCTACGCTTGGCGCGCATGTTGCGCGCGATCTGGTTGGGACGGTAGCCTAGCTCTCGTACTGCCTCCATGATTCGTCGTTCGGTCTCGCTCGAGACCTGCGCCTGCCGGTTCAGGACTTTGGAGACAGTCTGATAGCTCACCCCTGCCCGCACAGCAACTTCCTTGAGCGTTATTTTTGAGGTCATGATCTGTCCAAATTAGGAGAAGCGAACGTTCGCCCGAACGTTCGCTTCTCATTGTACAACTTTGAAAATCAAAAGTCAATCAGCAATTTCTGACTTTTGACTTTCAAAGTTGTTTATGCAAAATGTGCTAAGGTTGTGCTTTTGCTGGTTCTTCTTGATTGAAGACAATCTCCCCCTGGACAACGGTCAGCTGGACGCGGAAGGACTCATCCAGCAAGACCAGGTCAGCATCCTTGCCCACCTCCAGGCTGCCTTTGCGCGCCGAGACTCCGATCGCCCGGGCTGCGTTCAGGCTGGACATCCGCCATGTCTCCTCGAGCGGACGACCCGTGGCTGCGGTGACGTTTCGCAGGGCGCGCTCCATGGTCAGCACGGAGCCCGCCAGCGTGCCATCGATCAGCCGGACGGCTCCTTCACGGATGTGGATGGGGCGGTCGTCCAGCATATATTCCCCCTCGGGCAAGCCCGCCGCACGGACCGCGTCCGTCACCAGGATCACACCAGAGGTGCCTTTCACATCCACGAGGATCTTCTGCGCTGCCGGATGGACGTGAATGTCATCGGCGATCAATTCGCAACGGATCTGCGGCAGGGCCATCGCCGCGCCGATCGTGCCCAGCTCCCGGTGCCCCAGCGGCTGCATCGCATTGAAGGAGTGGGTGAGGTGAGTAAGGCCGTGCTCCGCAGCGCGCTGCATTTGCTCGTAGTTTGCCGTCGTGTGCGCCGCCGAGACGGTGACCCCGCGCCGCACACACTCATCGATCAGCCACAGGTTTTCCTCAAACTCGGGCGCCAGGGCAAGCAATCGAATGACGCCGGAGTCGAGGAGCTCCAGTGCCTCGTCTCGTTCCGCCCGGCGGATGAGGCTTGCGTCTTGCGCACCGCAGCGGACTGGGTTCAAGTACGGACCCTCGAGCTGAGCGCCGAGCAAGGTCGCCCCACCTCGCATGCGACCCTGCAGCTCGCCGACCAGATCGAGTGCCCTGTTGAGCGCCTCGCGGCCTGCGGTCCAGGTGGTGGCAAGGAACGATGTGACGCCGTGTGAGGCATAGAAGCGTGCCATTTCTTCCAGGCCTGTCGGCGAGGCGTCCATTACTTCGTGCCCCATCGCGCCGTGGACATGCACATCGACAAATCCGGGTAACAGGTTATGTCCCCGCGCATCGACGATCTTGAGGGTAGCATCGCCCGGAAAGCGCGGCGCCTCCCCAAAGCCCATGAGGCAGATGGAGCTGTTCTCTGCCAGCAGCCAGCCGGTCACGCCGGGATGGTCGGGCGTGAACAAACGTGCGTTGTGGATCAACAGACGTGACGCCGCCATGTTCATGCTCGTCTGACCGGGATCGTTTGCCCTGTGCGGTCGGACTCATACGCCGCAAGCGTCGCCTCGACCGCTCGCAACCCATCCAGGCCGGTCACGAGCGGAGAGCGGTTCTCGCGAATTGCAGAGGCGAATTCGCCAATCATGGCTTGATTCGAATCGGAGCCCCAATGGGTCCAACCTGAGCGCTGCCAGTCGTGGCGATAGACATTGATGTTCTGGCGGAAGGCATCCACGACCACGGCGCCGCGCTGCGTGACCATCTCGAAGCCTAAGCCGCCCCAGGTAGGCCAATACTGCGGACGAGACCAGCTTGCATCTATCGTGGCGAACATGCCGTTCTCGAACGTCAGCATTTCCAGGGCGCCCGTCTCCACCTGCACTTCATCGGCATGGAAGATCCGGTTGCTGCGAGCATACATGGTCTCCACCTCGGAGCCCGTGAACCAGCGCATGATGTCTACCAGGTGGACGGTGTGATCCATGATCGCCCCGCCGCCTGCCAGCTCGGGATCCACAAACCAGGCGCGATGCTTGGTTGGCAATTCGCCCTGGTTGGTGGCGTTGAAGCAGTAGACGTCACCGAAGTCGCCATGGTCGAGGCGCAGCTTGATCTCCAGCAGCGGCGCGCTGAAGCGCATCGGGAACGCCGTCATCAGAAGGACACCGGCTCGGTCACATGCATCGACGATGGCGCGGGCGTCTTCAAGAGTGGTCGCCAGTGGTTTCTCACACAGTACGTGGATGCCGCGCCCGGCTGCCATCTCGACGAGTGGGCGGTGACGGCTGTTCTCCGTGCAGATGATCACGCCATCCGGCCTGGCTTCGAGCAGGTCTTCATAGGAATGGAAGTAGTATGTCTGATGCTGGGCAGCGATCTTCTGCCCGCGCAACGGGTCGTCATCTGCCACGCCGACCAGCTCCACGCCTTCCAGGCGGCGCACGTTCGAGATATATGCCTCGCCGTGGTGGTGAGCAAAGGAGAGGATGCCGAGCTTGATCATTGCAATGCCTCCGCCAGGGGCTCAAGTTCGACCGGCTGACCCGTGTACGCCGATTCGATGGCAGCCTCCGCGATCTGGACGGCTGCCAGCCCATCGGCTGCGCTGACCCGGGCGGGCTTGTCCTCCGCGATCGCGCGGTAGAACTCTTTCAGCTGGGTCGTGTAGGGGCTTTCTGTCACCGGGCTGGAGGGCAGTCCTACGTCCGGTGCGTCGGAGCCGCCTGTCTTGAGGATCAGGTTCTGGATCGGGGCGGTGCTGTCCGAATCGAATTCGATCAAGCCGCGGTCGCCGGCAATCTCCAGATGCGTGCGAAACGTCGGCGGCGGGTATGCCCACGCGCCCGCAATGTGCGACAGTGCTCCCGAGCGATGTGTGAGGATCACCAGCCCGTAATCCACGAGCGCCTCGGGATGGCGCTGCGTCACGCGCCGCGCGGAGACCGACTCCACGTCACCGGCGATCCAGCGGGCATAGTCGTAATCGTGGATCATCAGATCCATCAGGATGCCACCGGATTTGACCTCGTCGAGGAACCAATTCCCGGCGGGTTTCTTGGGGCGGTAGCTGCCGCGGTGCAGGCGGATCACGCCGGGCTTGCCGATCTGTCCCTCTGCCACTGCCGCGCGCGCCAGCGCATATTCCGGGAAGAAACGGACCACATGTGCGACCAGAAGCTGGACGCCCGCCTTCTGGCAGGCGGCGACGATCCTCTGCGCCTGGGCGGTCGTCCGCGCAAGCGGCTTCTCGCAGATAATGTGCTTTCCGGCGGCCGCAGCCCTCATCGCCATATCGTAGTGCAGATGCGTGGGCGAGCAGATATCCACCACATCGACCTCGGGAAGCATCTCCTCCAGCGAGGGATAGATCTCCGTCTCGTATTGCCTGGCAATATTGCCTGCCTCCTGCTGGGTCTCTGCGGTAAAGCCGACGATCTCCGCCGGTGTCTCTGCCCAGCCCGCGGCATGGGTTGTGCCCATGAATCCGACCCCCACAATTCCAACTTTCATCGATCCTCCTTATTTAATCGCCCCGGCTGTGATGGAGCGGACCATCTGTCTCGAGAACACCAGGTAGAGCAGCAGGATCGGGATCATCGCCAGCGTGAGCGAGGAAAGAACGGCGTT
This sequence comes from Anaerolineales bacterium, assembly GCA_036833655.1. Taxonomy (GTDB): domain Bacteria; phylum Chloroflexota; class Anaerolineae; order Anaerolineales; family Villigracilaceae; genus Defluviilinea. The sequence continues at coordinate 8,933 of DAITPI010000139.1, forward strand.
CCAATCCGAGACCCACTGCCCGAGGAACTGCTGGACCCCGAGGGTCACGGTAGCGGTCTTGGTGGAGGGCGAAACGATGAGCGGGAACCAGAGGTCATTCCAGATGGGGATCATCGTGAAGATGCCGATCGCTCCCAGCGCCGGGCGGACCAGCGGAAGTACCATGCCAAAGATGTGATACTCACTGGCGCCGTCGATGCGCGCCGCATCCTTGAGATCCTTGGGCACCTGGCGCATAAATTGCGAGAGGATGAAGATCGTCATCGGCAACGACTGGGCGACATAGATCAGGATCAGGCCTGTCAGCGTGTTGACAAGTTTGAGGCTCACCATCAGGCGCAGGATGCCCACGGTGCCCAGGCGGATCGGGATCATAATGCCGATGGAGAGATACAACGCCGCCAGCGCGTTGCCCGGGAAGTCATATTCCGCCAGCACAAAGGCTGCCATGGCGCCGATAAGTAGTGTCAACAGCAAGGATGTAATGGTCACG
>DAITPI010000140.1:0-9393 GCA_036833655.1 Anaerolineales bacterium
TGCGGCACAATACGCCCATTGTGAAGATACTGGCAGTCAGCGATGAGGTTGTGGAACGGCTTTATACTTTGTGTGCAAGCGGTCACTTTCGTGAGATCGAGCTGATTCTCGCCTGTGGGGACCTGCCGTATCCCTATCTCGAAAACTTGCTGACATTCTTGAACGTGCCTCTGTTCTACGTCCCTGGCAATCACGACCCGATCTATAACTCGGACAACACCCTGGCGTACGCGGAGGGAGCGACGAACATCGACCTGAAGGTGATCCGTTTCAAGAAGTTCCTGATCGGCGGGCTGGGCGGATCGATCCAGTACCGCCCGGATGGAACGAACCAGTACTCCCAGACGGAGGCGTTCTTACGAGCGTTCCGCCTGCTGCCCCGCCTGGTATTAAACCAGATCAATTATGGGCGTCGGCTAGACATCCTGATTACCCACTCGCCGCCCTTTGGCGTCCACGATGAAGACACCCTGGCACACCAGGGCCTGAAAGCCATTAACTGGCTGCTGCAGATCGCGCAGCCACGTTATCACTTTCACGGCCACACCCATTTCCAGCGCCGCAACCTTTCCCCCTCGGAAACGATCCATGACCTGACCAAGATCATGAACGTCTTCCCGTATAAGGTAGTTGAAGTAAGTCATTAACTCATGTCAGATCAACTTTTCGAACAGGCGCGTAACGATTTCCAGAGAGCGCGCTTCAAAGCCTTTATCCATCGTGTCCTGGGAGCCCTTTCGGGGCAGCCCACGACCTTGTTGTCCTATGACGAGATCAAGGAAAAACTGCGGATCGGCGGTCCCATCTACCGGGGTGTCCAGACCGTCCGCGTGGACCAGATCGCCGGCAGCCTGAACCGCTACCACGAATTCGACCGCGTCTTTCTGCCCGCCAGCGACAAGCTCGCCGAGCGCTGGCAAAGCGTCAACCGGGCGTTTTATCAGGAGATCAGCCTGCCGCCGGTGGTACTCTACAAAGTGGGCGAGGTTTATTTTGTCGTGGATGGGCATCACCGCGTCTCGGTCGCGCGCGAGCAGGGACAGCTCTTTATCGAAGCCGAGGTGCGCGAATGCGCCACGCGCGTCAACATCACTCCCGATATCAAGCTGGACGATCTGGTGATCCTCGGCAGCAAGGTAAACTTCCTGGAGCGCACATCGCTGGACAGCCTGCGACCCGAGGCGGATATCAAGGTCACCATCCCGGATGGCTTCGACCGCATACTGGAACACATCGCCGTGCACCGCTACTTCATGGGACTGGACTGGAAGCGCGATATCTCCGTAGAGGAGGCAGTCGCACACTGGTATGACAATGTGTACATGCCGATCGTCAGCGTGATCCGTGAGACAGACATCCTGAAGGATTTCCCGGGGCGGACAGAGGGCGATCTGTACCTGTGGGTGCTCGATCACCAGCGCTATCTTGAATCGCAGGAGGGCGTTCCCCTCCAGCCGCCCGAAGACGCAGCACGTACGTTCCTTGATGAAGGAGTCCAGAAGAAAACCCGCAAGACGCGTGCAGAAAAAGGCACAAAGAGAAAGAAGTAGCAGTAGAGCAATCTTCCGATAGAAGCCTTTGCTTGGTGCTCTACTCTTCGACTGCGGGCAGCCGATCGCTGCCCTTCGCTCACTATAGTCCCGATGCCCTTCGGGAGCGCGAGGGGTTTGCATCATAAGGAGAACCTATGGCATCACACCACCCCCTCGCCGGCGTCTACGCTGCAGCGGTGACTCCGCTCCGCGGACAGCCGGCGTCCGGACTCGACCTGGAGTCCCTTCCCCATCTGCTCAGTTTTCTTGCCGCGCGCGGCTGTCACGGGGCGGTGCTGTTCGGTACCACGGGCGAAGGTCCATCCTTCTCTCCCTCGGAGCGCGAGGCGCTCATGCGCCGGGCGCGCCAGGTGCGAGAATCGCTGCCTGGCTTTCGCCTGATCGCCGGCACGGGGACGCCGAGCCTCTCGGAGACGATCGAGCTGACGAAGCTGGCATTCGACCTGGGCTTCGAGGCGGCGCTGGTCGTCCCGCCGTATTACTTCCGCAAGGCAACGGATAACGGTTTATTCGCCTGGTTCAGCGAAGTCATCGACCAGGCGGTTCCGGCGGATGGATATCTGCTTGGCTATCACTTCCCGAATGTGGCGGGGGTTGGCTTTTCGATGGAGCTGCTCTCCCGTCTCAAGGAGGCCTTCCCCACACGGTTCGCGGGCATCAAAGATTCCTCGCATGACTCCGACCTGGCGCGCAACCTGGGTGAGACCTTCGGCTCCGATCTGGTCGTGCTGACCGGCACGGACTCCTATCTGCAGCTCGCCATGCAAAACCGAGCTGCCGGCTGCATCACCGCCCCTGCCAACATCATCTCGCCGGACCTGCGCGTGCTCTGGGATCGCATGAACGCGGGCGAGGACCCATCCGAAGCCCTGGCGCAGGTGAAGCGACAACGCAACATCCTGGATAAGTATCCACCGTTCCCTCCCACTCTAAAAGCGTTGCTTCACCGGCTGCACGGATTTCCGCGCTGGGCGGTACGGCCGCCCCTGGAACCGATCCCGGAAGAGCTGGAGCAACAGGTTGTGCAGGAATTCGAGGGCTTAAAAGCCTAGTTTTTTTACCCCCGAGAGACAATGAACGGGCTCTCAGATGTCTGGGAGCCCATTTGCATTCTAATTCCCATTTCTCCAGGCACTGTCCTCACCCAGAGACTTGGCAACCTGCTGGCTGAGATAGCGTTTGCCGCTGTGCAGCGCACGGATCGCCGTCACCAGCTCAGCGCCCGCCGAATCCTTCAACAGATACCCCGCCGCGCCCGCCTCGAGGGCGCGCTGCATATACTCTGCGGTGTGGTGCATCGACAGGATCGCCACCTTGGTATGAGAGCACATCCTGCAGATCTGCTTGGTTGCTTCGATCCCGTTCATCACCGGCATGGAAATATCCATCAGAATGACATCGGGGCAGGTGATCGCCGCCTGGTCCACGGCTTCCTGTCCGTTCGCCGCCATCCCCACAATCTGAATATCACCCTGTGCCTCGAGCAGGTAACGCAGCCCATCGCGCAAGACCGTATGGTCGTCCGCCACAATCACGCTAATCATGAGCTCTTCTCCGGCCGGGTTTCCTGCTGGCTTCCAAGGGGAATCGTCACCTCGATCGTGGTGCCCTGTCCGGGGACCGAGCGCACCTGCAGGTTCCCGCCGAAGGCCTCGGCCCGCTCACGCATGATCGTCAGTCCGTGGCTGCCGGGGCGATTTGCTTCCTGCCACGACTGGATTCCCGTCCCGTTATCCTGAATTGTCATACATATCTCCTCCTGCTCCTGCCGCAGCGAGAGCTGGACCTGTGTGGCATGAGCATGCCGCGCAATATTCATCAGCGCTTCCTGGGCGATTCGCAGGAAGGTCATCTCGATGCTGGGACCCAGGCGCAGGATCGGTTGAGAGGGCTTCTCAAACCTGACGTCGATACTATAGCGCGCCTTGTACTGCGAGAGATGTGAATCAATGGCGGCTTCAAGTCCGTAGTCATCGAGCACAGCGGGCCGCAGGTCCGTCATGACGTCGCGGACGAGTGAGATCGTTTCGGCAACCAGCTTCATCGAGTCGTTCAGGCGCGTACCGATCTGCTCGGCTGCCACACCGGAGAGCTGGCTGTTGATAATAATCAGGTTGATGTTCAGCGCTGCGAGAGTCTGGCCTACCCGGTCATGCAGCTCGCGTGCCAGAGCACGTCGTTCATCCTCCTGCACCTCCACCAGGCGCTGGGAGAGAATTCGCAGACGCGCGTGGCTTTCCTGTAATGCCTGCTCCGCCCGCTTGGCATCGGTGATATCCACGGTCACCACGACTATGCTCACATCGGCAACGTCCACCGGAGCCGCGCTCACGCTGGTCCAGACCACGTTACCATCCTCGAGGAGGATGCCGGTCTCCACGTTGTAGATCGTCCGGTTCTCAGCGATGGCGCGGGCGCTCGCGAACTCTGTCGGCGGCATGGTCGTGCCGTCGGCGCGGATGTATCGTCGCACTCGATAAGCACGGTTGAGGAATTCTTCCCTGGACAATCTTAGGATATTCAGCAGGGCAGCATTCATCTGGATGATCTGCCCCTCCGGGTTCAGGAAGGAAATGCCCACAGGCAGCAGCTCAAAGAGCGAGCGTAGCTTTTCCTCATTCGCATGTGCAACCGCCTCGCTCTTTCGCAGAGCCTCCTCTACGCGCCTGCGCTCGAGGATCTCGTCTCGCAGCGTCTGGTTGACCGCCCGCAGTTTGGCAGTCCGGCTCAGCACGCGTTCCTCCAGCTGCAGGTTCAATTGCTGCAGGGCTTCCTCTGCCTCCTTGCGCGCCGTGATGTCCACTTCGACGGCAACTGCGGATTGCGGCCTACCCTGTGCGTCCATGATCGGAGAAACGCTGGCATCCACCCAGATCACCGAGCCATCCTGGCGGATCAGACGCCGTTCCAGCTTGAACGGTACCCCCTCCAGCATCAGACGACTGTACGCCCGCCGGTTCTCCTCAATATCCTCTGCATGCATCAAATCCCACATGGTCTTGCCAAGCAGCTCGGACTCTGTATATCCCAGCATATTGCAGAACGCCTGGTTGACAAAGATCAGCCGGCCATCTTCGTCCTTGCGAACGATACCGGCAGTTGCCTGCCGCAGAATAGCGCGGAAACGTTCCTCCGATTCGCGCAGGGCTTCTTCTGCCTGCTTGCGATCGGTGATATCCATGGTGAGGATGACGGCATGCCCAATCGAATCTTTCAGAGGAGCCTGGCGGGTCCAATACACCCGTCCATTATGTTGCGTTTCAAAGCTTATCGTCTCACCGGCGAAGGTTCGCCGCAAGCGCGCTTCCATTCTCTCACCACGCTCATCAGGAAAAACCTCGGCAACTGTGTGACCCTCGAGGCTCTCGCGCGAGAGTCCGAAGGTGTCGGTCACGGGTCCTTCTGCCACCAGATAACGGAAGTCTTTATCCACCACATACACGCCGCCGTCAGGGATGCTGCGGGCAATGGCGCGATACAGCGCCTCACTGGCGCGCACCGCGGCTTCCATGCGCTTTTGCTCGGATAGATCGTAGAAGTAACAGACGACGCCGAAGGTTCCATCGGGCATCGTGATGCGATGAATCTGCCAATCATAGGACTGGATATCTTCGACGTTTGCCCGCTCTTCAATGATCGTTGGGGAAATATAGGACTCGCCCGTCAGCAGCGTATGGCGGAAGCGCTCAATCGCTGCGGTGGCAAACGGCTCTTTCCAGACGATGCGGAGAATCTCCGCAAAGTCACGCCCGATGAGCGGGTCAATGCCTTGGAACACCTCTTGCGAGCCCTTATTGACCGCCCGCAGACGAAACTCGGAATCGATGAAGTACACCCCGAAAGGCGCCGCCGCTACCAGGGTCGAGAACAATTCCTCATTGCGGCGTAAGGCCATCTCCGCGCGCTTGCGCTCCGTCACGTCGATGACCACAGCCACAGCAGCCTGTGGCTTGCCATCTGCGCCGGTAATCGCGGAGACAGAGTTATGCACCCAGACGCTGGAGTCGTCCGGACGGATATAGCGCTTTTCGATTTCAAACGCGGTGCCATCCGCGATCAACCGCCCGAAGGCTTCCAGATTTCTTTGCAGATCATCCGGATGGGTAATATCCTGCATGTGCATCCCGTTCAGGAGGTCTTCCCGTGCATAGCCGGTGATCTCACAGTAGTGATCGTTGACCGTGGTGAATTTTCCGGTGAGATCAGTTTCCGCAATGCCTGCAATGGTCTGATTGACGATGCCGCGATAGCGCTCTTCCGATTCGCGCAGAGCGGCTTCCGCTTTCTGACGCTGGATAGCGTCACTCAGGATATTCGCCATCCCAACCAGAAAGCTGGTATCTTCCCCTGTAAAGTCGATTTGACGGATCGTGTGTGCACCGAGAATGCCCCAGGGGTTGCCATCCGCGGCGCGGATAATGCAACTCATGCCGCTGACAACGCCGTGATCCGTCAATAACGGCGGACCGTGGAAACGCGGCTCCCGGCTTAAGTCTTCCACAATCACCGGCTCGCTGGACAACAGGGTATAACCAGCCTGCGACTCCAACCCTACACTGACTGTAGCGTAGCCGGTCAGTCCGGCCTGCCACCCCACGCCGGAGCGTAGCAACAGGGAATCTCGATCTGGCAGCAGCTCCAGCACCTTGCAGTACTCAATCTCAAGAGCTTCGGCCACCATGGCAGTGGCACGGTCAAACACCTTTTGCAGATCGTGTTCACGAACCGCCAGTTCGCCGAGGCGGGCAATTGCCTGCTGCTGCCGGGCGCGGACGCGCAGTGCCTGCTCTGCATATTTACGCTCGGTGATATCCACGAACATCCCAAGCGCGCCAATGATCTTGCCGGCCGCATCGCTGACCGGGCTTGTCGACGCCAGGACCTGGACCGGCCTGCCATCCTTGCGGCGGAACCGAAAATCGAAATGCTCGTAGTTTCCCTGATAGTTGCTTGCAATCCGTGCCCGCGCCTCTTCGATATCTTCAGGGAAACAAAATTCCGGCACACCGTGCCCGATGACTTCATCAACCGAATAGCCAAGAAGGTGCGCCATGGGCTCATTCAAGTAAAGGGTCGCGCCATTCAAATCGACATACCAGATACCTTCATTGGCGGTATCCACGATCGTCCGATAACGCTCCTCCGACTCGCGCAGCTGCTCTTCGGCGCGCTTGCGGTCGATGGCAAAGGCAAGCTGGCGCGCGATCGTCAGGCTGAGGTCCAGTTCATCCTCACGGAACGCGTGCGGTTCATTGTAGTAGACCATGAATTTGCCGATCAACTTGTCATTTGAGACAAGCGGGATAAAAGCCAGGGAACCAATACCCTCCTGCTTGATGGTCGCTCTCAGCGACTCGCTCAGGTCGGCGGTCTCCACATCATGCATGGCGATCGGCTCGGGATTCCTGGTATCCGGAATCCAGGGCGAGTGACCATCTGTGGCTCGGCGATACCCCTCGGACAAACCGCGCCAGGCAACGAATCGCATCACATCCGCCTCGTCGAACAGCAGGATCGAAGCGCGGTCACACTGCACAGCGCTCAGGATGGCATCCAGTGCTGCATTGAAGATATCCGCAAAGGAGCCGGTCCGGTGCAGTTGATCGGCAAGCTTGTAGAGAGCCTCTTGCTCCCGGGCGAATTCCGTGATTGCGTCCTCCGCCCGTTTGCGCTCCTCGATATCAATGACAACGCCAACGCCTCCCTTCGGTTTGCCTTGCAGGTCGCGAATGGTCGAAACGGTGACATGCGTCCAGAGCGGCGATCCATCCTTGCGCATAAAGCGCTTCTCGAACTGATAGGACTCGCCCTGGCTGAGCATACGCTCGAAGAGACGCTTGTTCTCCTCCAGGTCATCGGTGTAGGTTAGCTCCCATATCGTTTTGCCCAGCAACTCCTCCCTGGAGTAACCGAGCATTTCGCAGAACCGCGGGTTGGCGAAGAGCAGCGAGCTGTCCATGCCACTCTCCGCGATCCCGGCTGTCGCCTGGCTGACCAGGGCCCGGAACCGCTCCTCCGACTCGCGCAGGGCATTCTCTGCCCGGGCTCGTTCGAGCGCCTGCGCGCCCTGACGGGCTAATGTCAAAGCATACTCGCGGTCTTCCGCATCAAAAGGCAGGACCCGATCGAAGCTCAGGGTGAGCACACCCAGGGTGCTTTGCTTGTAGACCATCGGAATCGCAATGGCTGCTTGCTGGCCCCAGCGATCGATTTGCTCCGCCAGATGGGGATAATGCTCCAGATACTCCTGGCGCGACTCAATCCATACCAGATCGCCCGAGCGGACCGCGTCGGAAGCTGGAATCCGGAGGGAGACTGGAAAACGCCGGTATGGGCCAGCCACGCTTTCCGCTGCGGTGGAATACATGATCTCGAGCGTTTGGCCATCTTCACTCAGCAACATCATGGAGCTGCTCACCGCCCCAAACCCGGGGGCGGCCTGATTGACCAGCACCTCGGCAACCTCCGGTGGGGTGAGTGCCCCGGAAAGCGTTGCTGTAACTTTTTGGAGCCGCGCCGTTCGATCGGCGGCCCGTTCCGCCTGACTGCGTGCCAGCTGTAAGGACTGTTCTGCCTTCTTGCGCTCTGTGACATCTTTCGCATACAGGTTGACATAGCCCGCTTCGCGGATGGGAGCCAGCGTGAACGAGAAGTACGTCCCCTGATGCTCGATTTCGAGCTCGCGTTTTACGCCAGATGTAAATGTTTCCGCAATGGCTTGCTTTAATTCCTCGGGGATCATGAGCTGATCGGACTGATACCAGCTCTGCCGCAAAGATGCACTGGTCGCGTTTCCGTATAAGATCTTCCCATCGGGCGTGATGCGCATGACCGGGTTGGGATTCTCGGCAGGTAACCGAGAGAGTGTGGCAATCTCTTCCTGTGCCTGTTTGCTTTTCGTGATGTTCTGCGCCACGCCGAACATACGCACGGGAGCGCTCTCTCCGTCGTAGACGATCTTGGCGCTGATCTCCAGCCAGATGATCTGTCCAGTTTCGGGATTAATAACCCGGCATTCCAGGGCATGCAGGTCGCTCCGGGCATCAAGCGTAGCCTGATAGGCACCGGCAAGTGCTTGTAGATCTTCCTCAGGAATCAAACGACGGATGGTATCGAATTTGTTTTTTGGCAGAAGCCCTCCTGAGAACCCAAGGACCTGTTCGAAACTGTCTGCCAGCGTAAAGGTTTCATGTTGAAAATCACATTCCCAGGTAAACATCTGGGCAGCCTCAGTGGCGAGGCGCAGGCGTTCTACTGACTCGCGCAGCACCCGTTCCACATCCTTGCGGTCCGAGATGTCTAGAACTACGCCTACCGTATAAAGCGGTTCTCCTTTGGCATCGCGTACGATCGAGCGCGTCAGCTCCACCCAGATGATGCTGCCATCTTTGCGAACAAACCGTTTCTCCAGCCGATAAAAGGGGATCTCGCCAGCCGCCAGTCGCTCGTGAAGCCGGATATCGATGGCGTAATCGTCCTCGTGAGTGAAATCCTTAATCCCACGGTGGAGCAATTCCTTTTTATCGTAGCCGAGAATGCGACAGAACTCTTCGTTGGTGTTAATATACTGGCCATCCAGCGCGGCTTCGACGATACCAATCGGCGCGTTCTCATACGTCGCCAGGGGATGTTTCCCGTTGGCAGGAACAGTCTTCGCCCCCGCCCTCGGGCTACCTCTGGTTGCTTTTGGTTTCGGCAGCTTTTGTTCTGCCTGCGCTTTGCGATCCGTCTTCATGCTTTCTTTGCCTTCTGTCCATTAAATCAAAAAAACGACGCCCAGAACCTTTCCCCGTTGCTCCATCGATCGCTTCGATAATCATTATAATCTTTTTCTAAGAAA
>DAITPI010000141.1:0-4113 GCA_036833655.1 Anaerolineales bacterium
GCCTATGGGGTGACTGGCGTGCCCACATTCGTCGCTGGTCGCGCGGGCGTCGTCGGCGCGCAGCCTTACGAGGGCATTGCGCGCTTGCTGATCGAGGCCGGGGCCAAGCCTCGGAGCTGACTTCGGCGCCACGCGTCGGGGTTTTTGGGTGCGCGCGCCATTGTTTGGGGCCGCCTCTCGCTGCGCTGCTGTCAGCGTGAACTTCTCCTAAGCGGCGGACAGCCGCGCCACCCAGTCGGCGACCGGGTCGCCACTTCCCATATCGGGCTTCAGCCAAGAGTGCATCACTGTGAGTCAGGTCAAAGCAACCTTCCGGCCCGCTTCCAAGACGGCGAAAGCCCGATATTTGTTTCAACATTTCAGGTTCGCAAGGATATACTGGAGCACGGGGATGGCGAAAACTACACCCGAAGATCATTTGCTCAGTTCAGGCAACGACAACCATTCTCCCTTTTCGGTTGGATGCGCCACGGGAACCAGCTTGCCCCTCTCGATCAGGCTGGAAAGGGTCCGCGCAGTCAGATCCTTTTGCCAACCGAAGAGCTTGTGCATATCACGCTCCTGCGCAGCACCGACCGATAGAAAATAGAGCTCAGCCAGTTTCCTGCGGGCCTCCGCTTCGTTGATAAAGCGTGCTTGTTCGGGTAGATCAGGATAATGCCGTGAAACAATTTCATAGATAAACGCATATTTCCAGGCGCCTGCCCTGGCAACACCGACAGGCAGGATCTTGAAATCTGCCTGCAAGATTTCCAGTGCGCGATTGAACTCGGACTCCCGGGCGTTCAACAGCTTTGCCGAAGTGCGCAGATCGATGGTGTGGAGAGGTCCGTCTCTCAATAAGGCTTCGTAGACCTGCTTGGCAGCCTGTGTCAGCCTGCCGGCTTCATAGGCGAGCAAATAATCCTCGTCGGGAGCGCCATAATTCTCGGAGAGTGCGTAAAAATAAGGAGCCACCTCCAAGGAGATCATGGTCGCCTTGCGCCGAAGTACTTTTGCGTAATACCATTTTTTCTTCCCCAGGGCATTGTCTTTCCAGCCCCAGGTGATATGACCCGGGTCATCGTGTTTATCGGCAACGACCCGATTGCCAGCGACGGCGGTCCACAGGCTGGGCAGCTCGATCCCTTTAATGGGCCAGAAATAGATGAATCCCCTCTCGTTGATAAAATCGAGCGCGGCCCTTGGTGTACGAACACGTGATGATGTGGTTAAGCCATAGGTGCGCGTGCGATGCGCCTTGAGTTTCTTCAAATCCAGGACAGGCATGCCTTGATTATATAATACACCGGTCACAAGTCTTCTTGTGACCCTGAAGAGTATAATCGGGCGATATGCGCCTCCTTTTCATCTTCCTGGACGGGATTGGGTTGGGAGAAAATAACCCTGAGACAAATCCTTTTGCGCGCGCCCGGATGCCGAACCTGAGTGCCCTGCTCGAGGGCCGGTCACTGCTCAGGGATGCCGCGCCCTTCCACGGGGAGCGAGCGACGCTGCTGGCAGTGGATCCGGCGGTGGGCGTCAGCGGCCTGCCCCAGTCCGCCACCGGGCAAGCCGTCCTGCTGACCGGAATCAATATCCCGGCCGAGCTGGGCTATCACTACGGACCCAAGCCGAATCCGGAAGTGGCGGCTTTTCTAAAGGAAGCCACCCTGTTCTCCAGGTTTGTCAAAGAGGGGAAGCGAGCCGCATTACTGAATGCGTATCCGCCACGTTATTTCCATGGGATCGATTCGGGAAAGCGCCTGTATTCTTCCATCCCGCTCTCCGTCATCAACGCCGGGATCCCGCTGTTCAAACATGACGATCTCTTTGCCGGGCGCGCCCTCTCTGCCGATTTCACCGGCGAGGGTTGGCGGACGATGCTGGGATTCACACAAGCACCTGTGATGGACGCGCATCACGCGGGGCGGACGCTGGGTACGCTTGCGAAGGAGTATGACTTTGCCCTGTTCGAATACTGGGCGAGCGACTATGCAGGTCATAAACAGCAAATGGAGCACGCCATCGAGCTGATGGAGACCTTTGATGCAGTGCTCGGCGGGCTCACCGAGGTATGGGAGGATGACGGCCTGGTCCTTGTCACGTCCGACCACGGCAATATGGAAGACGTCTCGACCCGCAAACACACGGATGCGTACGTGCCGGCGCTGGTGATCGGGAATCCAGCTGCACGGATGGAGTTCTCTCAGAACTTACAGGACCTGACGGATATTGCCCCTGCTATCTGGAAAACCGTAATGCGAGATTGATCTCGCATTACACAAACCGGACGAATACCCGGTTGCCCAGTAAGCGACCGCGCTGGGTAATCCTGATCCGCTCCCCCGAACTGTTCTCGATTAAGCCCAATTTCAAAAGCTCGTTGATCTCTTCGCCATAGATCTCCTGCACAGACTGACCAAAGCGTCTCCGGAATTCCTCTTTGCTGATGCCCTCCTGTGTAAGACGCAGGCCGGTCATCATAAACTCGGACATATCATCCCGAAACGATTGTTTATGGTGATTGACGGCCGCCGGCGAAAGAGGAAAATCGTGGTTCGACAATCGAGAATCGGTATTCGAAAATCGCTCGATGTAAGTCTTGATTCGCAGCACATTGGAATAGCGGTAACCGTTGGCATACCCGTGTCCGCCGGCGCCAAAAGCCAGGTAAGGCAAACCGCGCCAGTACTGAAGATTGTGCCGACACTCGTAGCGCGGTCGCGCCCAATTGCTGATCTCGTATTGAACGTAGCCGTCGGTCTCGAGCGTCTCGCTCAGCCACTCGTACATCTCCGCGGCGAGGTCAGGGTCGGGAAGGGGCAGCAAGCCCCGGGCTGCCCAGCGCCCGAAGGGGGTCCCATGCTCGAGGGTCAAGGCGTAAGCGGAAATGTGCTCGGGATGAAGTTCCAGGATGCGCCCCACAGTAGTCTGCCAGGTCTGGAGAGTCTGTTCGGGCAGGCCGTAGATCAGGTCAAGATTCAGATTCTCAAATCCTGCCTTGCGCCCGGCAGCGACTGCATCGATCACATCCAGAAACGTATGAGCGCGCTCGAGCATATGCAGCTCTTCAGTATTTGCTGACTGGACGCCATAACTGATCCTGTTGAGCCCCATGATTCGAAGCTCAAATAGGCTCTCATAGGAGACCGTTCCCGGATTTGCCTCCATGGTGATTTCGGCATCCTCTGTTAAGGCAAAGCTACGACGAATTGCAGCGAAAATGGATCTGTACTGGTCCGGGGTGAGCAGGGACGGTGTGCCACCGCCAAAGAAGACAGTGTGGACTTCACGTTCAGCCCCTCTTCTGCCAAGAGACGGGAGCCGTGCACCAACGAACTCAATCTCTTTACATAGGGCATGCACGTAAGCGGGTATCAGCGCTTCCTGCCCGGCATACGTGTTGAAATCACAGTACGCGCAGCGATGCGTGCAAAAGGGAATATGGAAGTAAAGGGAGAATCTGGTCGGCGAACTTGGCATCAGGAGTCAAGAGAATCAGTGGCTGGAGATTTGAGATTGGGTTCGCGCTAGTCCGATCAAGAGTGGAATCGGGCCAAGGAGGAGAAGCCACATCGCGGTCTGCAACCCAAAACGGTCAGCGAGGAAGCCAATCAGGAACGGGAAGAATTTCGCCAGGGGCGCGGTCACCGAACCGATTGCCATTACGCTGGCACTTTGCCCGGGCATACTCGAGTATAACCTGCCCTGTAGAATTGGATACCAGCCGGTGTTGAAGAGATTCACCGCGATCACAAGCATCAGTTTGGGGACAAAACCGGGCACCAGCAGAAACGCGGCAAACGCCAGCAACTCCAACAGCGCGCTCGTGCGCAAAAATCGTAGAGAATCCTTCTGGCGGTCGATGAAGGGAATGAACAAAAAATCGGTGATCAGGCCCATGGCAAGCCAGATCGTCACGGCAATACCAGCCTGCACCTGCGTCGCGCCCACAACATCCACAAAGTAAAGTGCCAGGTAGCTGAAGAGTACATCCATCATCAGGTCAGCAAACTCAAGCAAGAGAAGCCAGCGCCAGACCTCCCCGCGTTTCAGAGCCTCCAGGGCAGCGCGGAACCCATCGAAGAGCATGCCGAATGACGGGGAAGACGGAGCCGAACGTGAGTCGGG